>JACIWW010000009.1 GCA_014360905.1 Chloroflexota bacterium | reverse complement strand
CCCCTACCAAACACGCCCCTACGCCCCACCCCCATACATCATCTCCCACGGCAATGGCGCCGTCCAATATCATAATACCATTTTTCATTCACAGGATCCCGAACCACATGAGCAGTCCCATGATGAGAAAGGAGATGGCAGCCAGTTTGCGCAGAATTTGCGCGGATACCAGGCGCAAGGCCGCTTCGCCGCCCAGCACACCGAGCAGGGTAACGCTGGTCAGGGCAATGGTCGCGCCCAGAAAAACGGGCAATGGGCGCTGGTGCTTGCAGGTCAACGTAATGACCGACAGTTGAGTCTTGTCGCCCAATTCGGCCAGCAACAATACGATGAAAGTGGTAGCAAATACTTTCCAGTCCATAATGCCTCTCCGAGTTTATGATCTTGCTACAGTGATTTTATACGGATTGTTGGGTAATGCCAAAATGGGATACGGGATAAGGGAAACAGGAAACGTAACGGTTTACCAAAGCGGGCGCGAACTCTGGCGCTGGAGGACGTACCAACTGACTAAGCCACTGAGGCGGGGCAGCCAGAAGGCGAGCAAACGGTAGGTGAGTGTCACGGCTACGGCGACGGGGAAGGGCACGCCGCGCTTCGCAAGGATGGCGGACAGAGAGCCCTCCGTGACGAACAGCCCACCGGGTGAGGAAGAGAGAAAGCCCAAGATGGAGGAGAGTCCATAACTGACGATTGTGGTGGAAAGCGCGACGCTTCGCCCAAAGGCATAAAGCGTCATCTGCAGACAGAGCATGTCCGTCAGGACACGGGAGAGGCTGCCCAGCAGCAGGTGCCAGCGCCGCTGTGTGTTCAGAGCCAGCGCACCCTGGCGCAGGGCAGCCAGACGGTGTTCCAGACTTGAGGCAGAAAACAGAGCCGCACCCCGGCGGGCAAGCCTTTGGTTCAACCAGTGCAGCAAGCGATAGCGCCAATCACCCTCGTGCGGTCTGGACAGCAAAATTGCAAGGGCAGCAATGCCCACCAGCACGGTGCTTGCCAGCAGAGCCACAATCCACCATGGGGCATCTGCTCCAGTCAGGGCGACTTGAAGCAAGGCCAAGGTCACCAGGATGGAGATGGCAATGCCTTGCCCCAGCGTTTCGAGGGCAAAGGTCAAGAAGGTTGCCTCTACGCTGCAGCCGTCCTCACCCAGGTAGCGGGTACGCACGGCCAGACTGCTCAAGCCAGCGGAAGGGATGAATAGGCTGGCAAAGCTCGAAGCAAGGACTATGTGTAGGACACGTGCAAAGCTTAGCAGTGGCCCAAAAACCGGCAGCATTCGGTGTACGATGTAAGCACCCCAGAGCACGCTGGCAATTTGCGAGGCCAGGGCGGCCAGGAGGTAGACGGTATTTGCTTTGGGGATGAGTTCTAGTGTCTCGGTCAACCCTGCCAGGCGCGGGATAAGCAGGTATGTGCCAACGATCAACAGCAAGATGATAGCAGCGCGTTTGAGCGGAGTGCTACCAAGTTGATGGAAGGGCGACCATTGCCGGAATTTATGGTTGTTGTTTGCCATAGGTTAGTTGTTGATCGTGAGCGCTTCAGCGTTACACGCGCACTGGAGGCGCGTATTGTGCACTGGCGCACGAAAGGTGCGCACTGCGAACCATTTCTGATTTAGCGCATTCCTCAGGATGTAGAGGCCGCTCCTACCGTCAGCGACGAAGGCATAAGAATTGGCGGTCTCAATGTCAAGGGCCTGCCCCGGCGTAGCAACAGAGTCTGTCCAAACAGGTTTGACCGGATCGTGAACGTCCAGAACGTGAACAGTGCCGTTCTCATTGCCTACATAGGCATAATCGTTGGCGACGGCTACAGCAAGCACTGAACCGAGTTCATCCCTGCCGCCGATGACCAATGGAGCGGCAGGATTGGCTAGGGACACGATGCGCAGCCCTTGTCCGCTGGCAGCGACATAAACCAAATTGCCATCAATTGTCAAGCCACGCACGATATCGCCCAGGTACACGCTGCCCAACAGGTTCAGTTCGGTGCTCTCTGCAGAGAAAACAGCTAGGTTAGGACCTACGCCTGCGCATACTAGTGTATCTGTTGCCGCAATGGCATAGCTTGCGCCACCCAGTTGGGCAACGAAGCGCTTCGGAGCTTGGGCAGAGGTGGTGGGTATGGCGAGGAGGGCTAGCACTGCAATGACTAGGGTCAGGCGAATAGCAGGTTTAGGTTGATGAATGGCTTTCATGGCTTGTATCCTTTCTGGCTAGGATGCCGTCTTCTTTCAACCGTTGCTCATCTCGTCGAAATCAGGCGTAGTGTAGCGCAAGTATAGCAAGGAGTCAATTCTACGGATAAACAGAAACCAGGTTTCTGGGAGAAACCTGGTTTCTGCGTTGTTTATTCGACGGTGAACACGCCGCCATCGCTGCGCCCAAATACCTCTGGGAAGTACATCTCATAGGCATAGGTGGGCATGGTCAGGAAACGTCCCGGAACGCTAGCGCGGATGAGGTAGGTGTATTCGTAGGTGCCCTTGTTCAGATACGTGGCGAAGAGGGCGACCTTTTCATCGCGCAGCTCGCTCTCGGTAAAGTACCACCAGTAGGGCGGCCAGCCTTCCTCACCCTCTAAGATTGGCATCTGGTAGGCAGCGCTGGTGGTCTTCAGGCTCGTGTCCAGCGCTTCACAGCCTGCGGGCAGCGGGTCTTCCACGACGAGGAAATGCAGGGCGTTGGGGGCGATGATGGTCAGTTTAACGCGGATGACGTCGCCCACCTTGGCCGCGGTAATGGGTTTGCCGGGCTGGTCGAGGAGCGTGTACTGCCTGGAGACGATGACGCCGCGGTTGAGGGCTTTTACGTCCTCCACGGGCAGGAAGTAGCGCAGGTAGAGGGAGTAGTACAGTTGCCCCTTGCCCGTCTGCGGTGCTAGCGTGGTTCTTTCCAGCACAATGCGGTTGCTCTCCTCGCGCAGCAGTTCCTGGATGGACACAACCAATTTGCGCGTTTCGCCCACATCTTGCGTGGTAACGGTGCCCTGTCCCAGCCGCTTGGCGTTCACGGTGACGCGGTAATCGTAGTCGGCTTGCAGTTCGCCAGTGGCCACCATAAAGTCGGTGAGCGCCATGATGGCCCAGGCAGTCTCCTGGGTCGTCTCCCAATGTCCCTGCTTCCGCGCGGCCATCAGCCAACGCACCGTGTTCGGAATGAGCGCATTGGCGGGGTCAGCACGCAACAAGGCTTGGAGCACGATCGCTGTGGTGCGGGTGTCCGTGTTCATAGTCCAGCGGTCTGTTTGTTCTTCTTCCCAATGCGCTCCGGTAGCGCTCACGATGGCGGCATTGGTTAGTTCGCTGAGCAAGGTTTTGACGCGGCTTTGCTCTTCTGGCTGCAAAAGGCGCAGGGCCATGAGCAGGTAGGCTTTGCCATAATTATCTAAACTGCCCCGTTTGTCGAAGAGGGCGACGGTGCGTCCCAGATCACCCTGTCCGTATTCGGCCAGGACGTAGAGGATGAAGGAGCGCGTATTGGCGCTGTATTCGCGTTCGGTCTGGAGGGAATCCAAAGTGCCCTGTAGGTACTTGGCAGCGCGAGCCATCACATTGCTGTCCACAGCAAAGCCGGCGCGGGCAGCTTCGTTCATGCCCAGCAGGACATAAGCGGAGATGAAGGGATTGCTGTCATCGGATAGCCACCAACCCCATCCGCCATCGTAATGCTGCAGAGCGTAGATGCGCTGCAATCCGAGGCTGACGTACTGCGGCAACTTGGCTTCCAGTTCGGCATTGGTGATGCCCAGGCTCTTCAGGGCACGGTAGGTGATGACATTTGGCAGGAAGCGGCTGACCGTCTGCTCGATGCAGTCGTAGGGGTAGGTCTCCAGGTACTTGAGCCCATCGCGCATGCCCGCTGCCAAGGAGGGATCGAGCTGCACCGTCAGTTCACCCTGGCTTGGGTCTAGGCGTTCGGGCAAGAGCACGGTCTCCACACGCGCCTCGCCGCTGGGCACTTGGCCGGCGGTGGCGACGACTTCGGGAGTGCTGTAGTGATAAACAGGCAAGGTCAATTGCAGTGCATCGCTCAGGTTGCCGCTGGACACGCGCCAGGTGAGCACTACCGACTCGTCTCCGATCACTCTCACTGGCCAGTTGACGGTTTGCTGGCTGCGTGCGCGGATCTGGAGGCGCTGCGCCGCGTTCTCGATGGCCACTCCTTGCCCCTCTAAAGAGGCATCCACAGTCAAATCCTGGTCGGTGTTGTTGTGCACCACGGCACCAATCTGGGCTTGGTCGCCGATGACGAAGAAGCGCGGAGCGACAGAGCGCACCAACAGGTCCTTACTGGTGACGATATCGGCATTGCTATCGCCCACGAGCGTGTCCGCCGTGAGGGCTTTGGCAGTGGCGCGCCAGGTGGTGAGGTTATCGGGCAGGTCAATAGTAACCCTCGCGTGACCCTGGGCATCGGTGCGGATTTGGGCGTTCCAGTAGGCGGTGTCGAGGAAGCGCTTGCGGATGGCGTCTTCCAGGCCAGGCGTTACTCCGCTACCACCTTTGCCGGTAGGTGGCTGGGCTTGTTGCCGGTAGCGGTCTACGGAGATAGCGAGGGTGCTGCCAGTGCGCACGCCGAGGCCGCGTTTGCGGTAGAAACTATCCAGCATGGTGCCCTGCCTGCTGTCGGTCAGAGCGAGCACAGACAGGTCCACCAGTTGCAGGGACAGCTCGGCTTGTACGCCTTGTCCGCGGTAATCGCTGACCTGGAGGTCGAAAGTAGCCTTGCTGGCAGGGAGGTAGGGCGTTTTCTTGTCCGGTATGATCTCTATCTTCAGTTCTTTTTCCTCGGTGGAGATGTCCAGATTTACATAACCAACGCGATACGAAGACACGGGGTTGGTGGCATCCACTCCTTTGACGATCACCACCGAAATATAGGCGTTGGGGGCGTACTCAGACAGGATGGGCACTTCCACCTGCTCGCTGTTGCTGGTAAGCGTGAGCAGGCGATGACTGATGATGTGCCCGCGTTCGACGGTCAACAGGGCACGCACCTGTCCCTGGAAGGGCGAGGGGATGAGAATGCGGGCGACCTCGCCGGGACGGTAGGATTTCTTATCCGTGACTAGTTCGATGCGGTCGTTGTTCTCTTGCCGCCAAGGGATAAATTCACCGCTACTGATCCACAGGTACGTGGAGCTGCGGATCTCGTTTTCGCGACGGTCACGGGCAATAGCACGCACGCGGTAGGCGCCGCCCTTCTCCGGCGTGAACAAGACAAGGGCAAAGCCAGAAGCATCGGTAGTCGCAGTGGTGGTGTAGATAGGCGTTTCCTCCAGCGTCCATTCCCAATAGAAGCGTCCATCATCCGCTTGCTTCTGCACGTTGTACCATTTCTCCTCTAGGAAGACCACGGTAAGCGGGATGTTGGGCACTGGATTGCTCTTGGCGTCCACGGTAATGGCTTTGATCTTGCTCGCGCGACCGACGTAGCCAATGTACTCCTGAGGGGACAGTCCGATGTAGAAAAGCCCCTTGTGCACGATGACGCTGTTGCGATTGCTGACTTCCTGGTTGCTCGGATCGGTAACGGATGCTTCGATGGTGAAGACCTGGCTGTTCTTGCGCGTGGCTATGTTGGCCGGGATTTTGACCACGAGGCGCCCTGCGCTATTGGTGCGCCCTTGTCCAACGGTGACGAGTTTGCCATAGAAAGTCTGTACACCCCGCGATTCGTAGTCGGCATCGGTAAAGTCGTAGTAATCTTTGCCCGTCCAGTAGAAGTAGTAATCCTGGCTCATCAGCCGCCAGGTGACCTGGGCATTGGCTACAGGGCCTCCAAAGTAATAGCTGGCGGCAATGTCCACGGTGATTTCATCGCCTTGGATGTATTCATCCTTGTCGGGAGTGACGGTGACGACAAATTCGGGCTTGCGGTACTCCGCCACCTGGAAACTCGTGCTGAAAGATTGTTCTCCCAATTGGGCGTAGAGATAGTAATTGCCTAGGCTGGCTTCGTCAGCGAGTTTGAACTCGCCCTCCAGGGTGCCCATGTCATTCAGTGGGCGGTCCGAGCGATAGATTTCCTTGCCTTCATCGTCGGTCACCACCACAGTCATGCTTTTCACTGCGCTGGGCAGGCTGTAGCGTCCATCGTCATCGTGGCGCAGGATGCCTTTGAAATAGACGGTCTGGCCGGGACGGTAGATGGAACGGTCAGTGTAGAAATAGGCACGATAGGGCTCTAGATACTCCTCGGTAGGGATGTTGAATTGCCAAGGGGAGATGCCGCTTGACCAATCGGTCGAAGCGGCAGCCGCAGCTTCCTCTGGGCCAACGATGGCCAGGATAGGCTTCCACGGTTCAATTGGTATGTCCAGCGCGAATGTCGAGAAGAAAATGCCCTCTTGGTTGGTGCGTCCCGAGGCCAGAACCTGCGCCTCCGGCCCAAAGACAGCCACATCCACTCCGGGAATGGGCTGACCGCTGTTCAAATCGGTTACCCAAACCAGGGCTTCCTTGCTTGTTACCTTGAGCAAGACATTGGCGTAAGACACGACCATCATGTGCCGTGCTGGCTCGCGCACGCCAGGCGCCCGCACCTCCAGGTAGTAGAAGCCTGGCCGCAGCGGGCTCTTGCCATCAACAGACAGGGGGATCGTCGTCGCCTGATACATGTTGAGCGGGGACTCGACCGTCATGGTCCATTTGCGGATCAGGTTCTCGGCTTTTGGCTGGTATTTTTCCCAGCGAGCCCACCAGTTGCTGCCATTGAGCAGGATGAATTCGGGCCGGTCCATGCGGTACAGGGAGAGATTAAGTTCGGATATGTTGACGTGTTGCACATAGACGGCAGTCGTGGTATAGGCGTTGTAAGTGCCCACGCGGTCCATTGGGAAATAGAGCGAAGGTGGCAGAGCCTTGGTGGTGAAGGTGAGGCGATAGGGCTGTCCGAGTTTGTGCCCATAGCGCCCTTCCAAGTCTGCTCCGAAGGTGATGGTATAGGTAGTGGAGGGTTTGGCTCCGAAGGAAAGGTACAACTGTGTATCTGCATCCCACCAAGAGGTGTACACTTCCGTTGGTTTGGGCAAAATGGTCAGGTTGGCTGACAGCGAGCCCCGATTTATAGGGCTGCTGAACGAGATTTCCACGCCGGTATAGGGCTCTACACCCGTGGCACCGTTTGCTGGCGTGGTGCGGACGATGCGCGGGGGTGGGATGGTACGAAAGCGCCACTCAAATGCCTGCGCCATGCCCTCTCCGCCGATGCTGGCGCGGGCTCCTGCAGCCATGGACACAACATAATCCGTATCCAATTGCAGCGGGATAGAGGGCTTGAAGCCCAGCGCCTTGCCGTCCCAGGAGAAGGTGCCGGGTATGGAGATCCCACCGCTTGCGGGACGTAGGGCAAAGCGCTGCTCCACGGAGGCATGCTCCATGGTGATGTTAAAGGTGAGCGTAATGGTGGGCGAAGGGCCAATATATCCCTCGGGGTCGCTGGTGGTAATGCCCACAACTGCAGGGAGCGCCGTGGTGAACTCCCAGGTGTACGGTTCAGGCAACACGGTGTCGGTGATGTCGGCCAGGCGCTCTGGATCCACGGTAACTTTGTAGGTAGTGCCTGGGAGGAAATCGGGTATTGCCTTAAAGGTGTAGATGGAGGTATTGAGCCATTCGCCTTTGCCGGTAACCGCTGGTACAAATTGGAGCGGCTGGCGCAGGGCAAAGCCCGTCTGGGACTGGATGTCGCTCAAGGGCACGACAGGGCGATTGAACATCACGGTGATGGTGGCATCAGGCGCCACATTGGTTGTGCCCGGTGCTGGCTGGACCGTGGCCACTTCGAGATAGCCCACAGTGTTGAACTTGAAACTGAATGTATCCGGCAGCGCCAATCCAGCGGCGCTGCGGGCAGTGGTGTCTAACGTCACGCGGTAGGATGCGGCACGGGCAAATCCTTCTGCGGAGGGCGTGAAGAAGAGCCTTGTCCCTTCCCAGCGGAAGGAGCCGGTCACCTGCGGTGAGATGCGAAATGCCTTTTCCACAGAGGCTTGGTCCATGGGCTGGTCGAAGGCGAGGACGATGGGCGTTTTGATGTCGTGCTCTTGTCCCCGTTCCGGTTGGCGCAGGATGACCTTTGGGGGTTGCGGGGGCAAAGGCGTGAACGTTGGGGCGGGGGTTGCGGTTGGTTGGGGTGCCCCACAGGCGACGAGCACGAGCGAGATGCAGAGCAAAAGCAAGATAAACAAAAGGACAGGATGGCGTTTCATAATATCAGGTTCCCTCCAAGACAAAATAATTTTCAGTTTAATTTATAGACGACAGCGCCATCGATCAGGTTCCCAATTTGTGCGCACAAGGGGTAGAATTCTCACGCCTTGTTCAATTCGCTGATGAGACGGAGTCCATCCAGGGTCAGCCAGGGGTCTACGGCGTCAATTTCCTCCACCAGTGGTGCTAGGACGCTGCTCAATCCGCCCGTAGCAATCACGTTTGCTGCTCCTCCCAGCTCGGTACGGATGCGGTGCAGGAGTTCTTTCACCAGCCCCACGTAGCCAAAGATGAGCCCCGATTGCATAGAGTGGACGGTGTTCTTGCCGATGGCAGCCGGAGGCGGCACGAGGGCGACACGTGGCAACTGGGCGGTATGAGCAGCAAGCGCTTCGGCGGCTACGCCCAAGCCCAGGGCGATAGCAACGCCCAGAAAATCACCCTCTTTGGACACGGCGCTGAAGGTTGTGGCCGTGCCAAAGTCAACCACGATGCAGGCGCCGCGGAAACGGTGATAGGCGGCGACGGCGTCAGCGAGCAGGTCAGCGCCGAGTTCGGGCGGATTGTCAATGCAGATGCGCAATCCTGTCTTGACAGCGGAGTTGACGATGAGGGGTTCGATGCCCATGTAGCGTTGGAAAAGTTCTTGGAAGACCACCGTGAGGGGAGGCACGACGCTGGCCATCACTACGCGCGTGATATTCTTGAAATCATAGCCGTTATTGCGCAATAGTGCTTTGAGCAGGACGGCGTACTCATCGGGCATTTGGTCGCGGATGGTGCGCACGCGCCAGTGCGCAAGCCATTGGTCTTTCTCCCACAGACCCAAGACCACATTGCTGTTGCCAATGTCTAGACACAGCAGGTTGTTTTTCCTCTCTTTTGGGGCAGGAGTGGCAGCCATTTGGGTCATCTCCGTTTTTCCTTTGTGCAGGGTGCAAGGGCATTATAAATTATAGGATAGAAGGGGGTTTCTGTCAAAGTGGCGGAAGAAAAGAAACCTGGTTTCTGGTGTAAAGATGTCATTGCGAGGGCGCCATACGCCCAAAGCAATCTCGGGAGTGAGGAGTGCAGTGAGATAGGTTCGTAGTGCGCACTTCAGTGCGCATGAGCGCTGAAGCGCTCACTACGAACCCGCGCAGCAGTGCGCATGAGCGCTGAAGCGCTCACTACGAACCCGCGCAGCAGTGCGCATGAGCGCTGAAGCGCTCACTACGAACCCACGCCAGGAGACGGCATGAGCGCTGAAGCGCTCACTACGAACCCGCGCAGCAGTGCGCATGAGCGCTGAAGCGCTCACTACGAATCCACGCCAGGAGACGGCATGAGCGCTGAAGCGCTCACTACGAACCCGCGCCAAAAGGCGGCGGACTGTTGTCCGCCTGGAGCGGTGTGACGGTCAGCCTGGAGCAGTTGGGGGGATGAATTTGTGCGCGCCAGGGATGGGATCTCACGCTTCGTTCAATTCGCTGATGAGACGGAGTCCCTCCAGGGTTAGCAAAGGATCTACGATATCGATGTCCTCGATCAGCGGAGCCAGGGTGCTGCTCAATCCGCCGGTGGCAATGACCACAGCCTGCCCACCCAGTTCTGCGCGGATGCGCTGCAGGAGTTCCTTCACCAGCCCTACGTAGCCAAAGATGAGCCCCGACTGCATGGAATGGACGGTGTTCTTGCCGATGGCAGCTGGTGGCGGGACAAGGGCAACGCGCGGCAACTGCGCCGTAAAGGAAGCAAGTGCTTCGGCTGCGAGCTCCAGCCCTGGGGCGATAGCCACTCCCAAAAAGTCACCCGTTTTGGACACGGCGCTGAAAGTGGTGGCAGTGCCAAAGTTAACTACGATGCAGGCGTTGCGGAGACGGTGGTAAGCTGCCACGGCATCAGCCACTAGGTCAGCTCCTAGTTCCACGGGATTATCAATGCGAATGCGTAGGCCAGTGCGCACGCCTGGCCCCACGATGAGCGGTTCAATGCCCCAGTAATACCGAAAAAGTTCGCTAAAGACGATAGTCAGCGGGGGTACGACGCTAGCGATGGCTACTCGATTGATGGCGGTCCATTTGCAGCCTCCCTCACGCAGCAGGGATTTGAGCAAGATAGCATATTCGTCAGAAGTTTGGTCACGGACGGTGCGCACTCGCCAGTGCCCCAGGCACTTGTCTTTGTCCCAGGCTCCTAGCGTAATGTGGGTATTTCCTATGTCAATACATAGGAGCACGTTCGTTCCCTTTACATTTACACTGTTGAGCCGCGACGGCCGGTCTCTATGCGTTTCCATGCTGCCACAACAGCGAGGGTGATAATGGCCGCTATGATAGCTTCGGGCAGGCCATTGGTTACGGCAATAGTGCCAATAAGCACCCAGGGCAGGAAACGGTACAGACCAAGCACGCCTAGTACTAGCACGGTGTTCGTGAGGCTACCTACTACACCAGATAGAGCTAGAGCCAGCGCTTCGTTGTTTTTGTGCAACGCTTTGTAGGCTAACCATGCCATAGGGCCAATGAATAACCGGGGAACAATGGACACCAAAGGGTTTGTGAACCACACATCGGCCGGACCAGTTGGGGCAATAGCCGCTTGCAAAAGGCTGAATGCCCCAAAGATCAACCCAATGAGCAGCCCAACTAGTGGCCCTTCCAATACTGCACCAATAATGACGGGCACATGCATGATAGTGAGCGCGGCGCCAGCTAGCCAGGGTATAAATCCCAGGTGAGATGCGCCAAGAAAGATGGAGATAGCGCCCATTACGCCAGTGGTTACGATCTTGCGGACAGTAATGCTCATGTTTTGATTTCCTCCTTCCTCAAATTTATTATTTATCCATGTGCGGTAATCCAGTGCCATAGCAACTGGTCTATACGCAAAGCATTCAGCGTCAAAGTGAACATCGAAAATGCCAAGGCGATACACAATGCGACGTAATCCACCCTATGGGCCTGCAGGTGAATGAGGTGAGTGCGGCCCTTGCCGCCGAGATAACAGCGTGCCTCCATGGCTTCAATGAGATGTTCCGCTCGGCGCAGGCTTACCAAGAACAACGGTACCAGGAGTGGCAGCATCTTGCGTGTGCGCTGGATAAAATTGCGCCGACCATAGCCGAAATCAGCGCCTCGCGCAGCCTGGGCTTTCATCAAGCGCTCAGCTTCCTCAGCGACAATAGGCAGGAAGCGGAGGGCAATGTTTACTGCAAGAGCAAATTCATGTGCTGGAATGCCCAGCTTCTGCCATGGGTTGAGCAGATGCTCGATGCCGTGAGTTAGTTCAGTGGTGGTGGTTGAGAATGAGAATAAACTAAGCCCCAGGACCAGGATCGAGAAGCGGGTGATAAGCAAGATGCCAGCCAGGAGACTGCGATCGGTCATGGTTAGGATGGTCCAATGCCAGAGCACCGTGGCATTGGATGCATACTGTGGTATAGCAAAGACCTGCAATAGAGCTAAGAGTAAGAGGTAAGGAAGCATGGAACGCAAGCCAGACAAGGCAAAGCGCAGCGGGATGCGGGCGCAGGCCAGCCCTATCAGCACGGCTGCAAATAGAAGGATCATACCTGCTAAGCTTTGGCAGATTACAACCACAGTGATCAAAAGCAACCCCATGAGCAGTTTGGCTCGTGGATCCAAACTGTGCAGCGTTGAACCCGTGGGCAGGTATTGCCCAATCGTCACACGTCCCATGAATTCGAATTCAGTTGGAGCGGTCACAGAGCAACTCCTCAATTTCTTGTGCTGCTTCGTTGAGGCTCAGCACGTTGGTTGATACCGGGAATCCATATCCGTGCAATTGAAGCATAACTTCTATCGCCACAGGGACAGTCAAGCCATGCTGAGTCAGTACTCCGTGCTGTGCGAATACTTCGCGAGGGGAGCCATGAAGTATGATGCGTCCCCCTACGAGCACGTAGACGCGGGTAGCCAATTCGGCGATGTCTTCCATATTATGAGATGCCAATACAATAGCTCGCTCTGCTTGAGCACGCCATTCAAGAAGGATCCGCAGTAGTTCATGCCGTCCTCGCGGATCGAGCCCCGCAGTAGGTTCGTCTAAAACCAGCACTTGGGGTTCCAAAGCCAGCACGCCAGCCAAGGCTAATCTCCTCTTCTCTCCCTGGCTGAGTTCTGCAGTTAGCCTGTCTTTGTAGGCAAAGGGCAGCCCTACCATTTCCATCGCTTGGCGCACTCGTTCGCGCACCTGATCGGGAGGCAGGCCGAGGTTGCGGGGACCAAAGGCAACGTCATCGCCGGCATAGCGCTCGAACAGTTGGTCCTCTGGGTTTTGAAAGACAAGGCCGATGCGTTGGCGAATCAGACGCATGTCTGTTGCCGGGTCGAGGAGGGAAAAGCCATTGACCCGAACCTCACCCTGTTGAGGACGCAATAAGCCATTGAGGTGCTGTAACAGGGTGGATTTGCCGGAGCCTGTTGGCCCTACGATGCCGACTGTTTCACCAGCATACACCTGCAGGTCAATGCCATGCAAGGACTTGGTTTCCAGAGGCGTGCCTGGCAAGTAGGTGTGAGCCAAGCCACGCACATCAATCAATGGTACGATGGGGGCTTTCATCTACCTGCTCCTGTAATAAGCTTGGATTGGGTGGAGAGGGCTAGCTCAAGATGCACGGTGAGCAATTCCACCAACTCGTTCACGGTCAGCACGCTCGCTGGGAACCCCGGGACATAGGCTGCAATCATGCGCGCGAGGCGAGTTGGATAGGGCAAATCTAGTTGCAAAGCGTGCAGTGCTTCTTCCTGAGCAAAGACAAAGCGGGGAGGGCCCTGCATTACGACGCGCCCTTCCGATAGGACCACTACACGTTGAGCCTGGGCTGCTTCGGTCATGTTGTGCGTGGCGTTTACGATAGTCATGCCATCGCGATGCAACTGACGGATCGTTTCCTGAACTTGGGCACAGCCTGCGGGATCGAGCATGGCAGTGGCTTCATCCAATACCAAGCAACGGGGACGCATTGCCAAAGATGCTGCAATTGCCAAGCGTTGTTTCTGCCCTGCAGAAAGGAGGCGTGAGGCACGGTGTCTTAGCTCGCTCAATCCTACGGTGGCTAGGGCCCAGTTTACATGCTGCTGAAGCTCATCTTTGGGGACTCCCAGGTTTTCTGGGCCGAAAGCGACATCCTCTTCCACAGTGCTAGCCACAATCTGGTCATCGGGCACCTGGAAGACCATGCCCACCGTGCTACGGATATGGCGCAGGTGTTCCCGAGCCCGCGTGTTCCAGTTTGTTATCCAGACATTGCCCTCGGTAGGCAAGAGGAGAGCATTGAGGTGACGAAGCAAGGTAGATTTGCCGGAGCCATTGGCGCCAATGATGGCTACGTATTCTCCAGCCTCTATGGTGAGGTCAATGCCGCGCAGAGCGGGGATAGGTTTTCGGGTCCCAGCCTGATACGTATAGTGCAGGCCCTCTATTCGGATAATGGGCTCTTCAGCCCTGGTCAATTCAGCCTCCAGATGGGAAGAACGACGTCGTTCTATCCCGGTTGTCTCGGTCGCAAGCGATCCAAGCAATTGTTATTATAAACCATAAGGAGTATTTTGTCAAAATCCTCGAATTGACTTATCATCAACCCAAGTTTGCGCGAATCGTTGCCTGAGGATAAATTCCAAGTATTTGCACCTGAAAGCAGATACTTGGGAAGAAAATGGGGCATATGAGCTACAAGAGCAAACAAGAATTGCTGGATACAGTCCGCCCGTGCTATTACAAGGCAAGGCGGTAGGTTACCTTTTGCTCTGGGCGGGTCAGGATGATGCCAGGTTCGGGCATTGCCGTGACGCATGGCATCCCCGAGGCGATTGTGGCGGCGATCATCGTCGTGGCGGTGGTGACGGCCTGGAAGCGCATCGAGACAGGGCGTGGGAAAGCCATAGTCCGAACCAGACCGCGCACATGATATGGCCGGGTAGCGGCATAGTTCGCTGCGGCAATGCGACAACTGGGCTGCTTTCCACACAGCCCAGTTGTCTTTGGCACTCGATAAAGGATAACGTAATGGAGGGCAATGGAAATGGGTAGTCTCGCAAATTATATCCGGGAAATCTCTGTTAGCCCTGGCGATGTGGCGATTTTCTGGCTGGGAGGAGCAGGTTTTGCGTTCAAAACGGCTGCGGGCAAGATCGTCTTCATTGACCCGTATCTCTCAGATTGCCTAGATCGCTTCTATTCATGGAAGCGTTTGCCCCTGTCTCCCATCCCCTTTGCCCCTGGTGAGGTCAAGGCTGACCTGGTGTTGGTGACTCATGCGCACGACGACCACTTGGATCCGGAGACGATACCAGCCATGGCGGCAGCAAGCCAGGCAGTGTTTGCTGGGCCAACTAATTGCGTTTCTGCTATGCGAGGATGGGGAATACCTGCGGAACGCGTGGTGGAAATCAACCGGGGCGAGAGCTGCGTCATCCAGGGTGTGCCTGTCTCGGCGGTCTTTGCCCATCATATATCCACGGCTGGAGCGCAAACGCCGGATGCTGTGGGCTATGTCTTGAATTTGGACGGAGTGGTCATTTACCATACTGGCGATACACTGTATCACCCGAATCTACAAAGGGTGAAAGCACTGCAGCCGCAGGTTGTTCTGCCATGTATCAATGGGCAGTACGGAAACATGAGCACAGAGGAAGCGGCTCAACTGACCTATGAGATTGAGGCCTCGGTGGCTATTCCCATGCACTGGGGCTTGGTTGCTGAGAATACCGTTGACCCGGCGCGCTTTGTCACTGCCCTGGGGCTTACCGGAAGCCATGCCCGGCCTGTGGTGCTGGCGCCCGGGGAGTTCTATGTGTATAGAGGACAGTCTGGCAAATGAGACAGAGAGCGTGGTCAAAAGGATAGCTCGAGCCATCTCTAGTCGGTCTAGAATGAGCGCCTTCTTTTCCTCATTCATAGCGGTATCCCTTCGCTCTGAACTGCCTGTAGGAATGGGGATGCTGCGAGCGTTTTCAGTTCTTCCTGGGCGACAGGGATGACGGACAAAACTACGCCTGCTTCAAAGCCTACTTCCCAGGCAGCCTCAAGAATCTTGTCCAAGGCGCTTTTGTCTAGCTTAGGAACGATAACAAGGAGATCTACATCCGAGTCCCAGGTCTCTTCCTCTCTGGCATAAGAGCCGTAGAGGATTACCTGTACTGAAGAATTGAGAGCGGTCTCGACTTTTCCCCGAAATTGGCTGATCACGCGTTCAAGCGCGGTTCTTGGGATACCCTTTTTCTTGTTCATGCGCTCCCCCGTAGCTCTGCTCTTTGGCTTTCCCCAAGAGAAGGATCGTCCTTTGAAAATCAGTATACCATAAGCGGTTTATCGGGTCAAACGCAACTCTAAGGCTAGCTCATTGCAGGACGGTGATTTGAACAGGTGGGCTGTGCCAGGTCTGGCCGGAGGATGCCATCGCTTCGGCACGGAAGGTGTGTTGACCTGGCTGCAATGGCCATAGGACGGCATAGGGTGGTTGGTCGAGGGTAGCCCAAAGCTGCTCATCTATGTACAGCTTGACCTGGGCGAGATCGGGCAGCCCCACGGGCAGTGCGCTGATTTCAATGCGCTGGTTAGCAGCAGGGACATTGGGCACGAGGCGATAGGTAGCACGCGGGTTCGGGCTGGTCAGGATGATGCCTGGTTGGATGGTGCTTGTGGCCGAAGATGCTTCTGACGAAGAGGAAGCGATGATGTAGTGGATGCCAAAAGCGTTTTTCTGTTCATGCGCCCACTCGGCCGCTTCGGCTGGCAAGAAGATGCCCACTGTTTCCGAGACATATTCGGGGGGTGTATCAGCAGTAGCGGGTTCGTTGGTGCGGCGGTCCAGCTTGATGAGTTGGTGCATGGAGCATAGTTCCCGCGGCTCGCGTCCCGCGATGAACCACTCGAAGCGACGGTGGGGGCAGTAGGGATTGGGCAACATGCCCGAATCGGCGCATATCTCTACCTGAATCATGCCCGATGGACGCACGAATTCCCGCACAGGCTTGCCTTTCAAGGCCTCTTCCATGAAGTTGTGCCAGATGGGCGCTGCGCCGCTGATGCCGGAGACGTTCACCATGGGCGAGTTGTTGGCATTGCCCACCCATACGCCAACCACCAAATCGGGCGTGTAACCGATGGTCCAATTGTCCCGCCAGTCGGTGGTGGTGCCAGTTTTGGCTGCGGCTGGTCGAGAGAGAGCCAGGGCGCTGCCTTCACCAAAGGCAGGTATGCGGGCGCTGTCATCGGATAGGACGTCGGTGATCCAGTAGGCGATGCGTTCATCCAGCACGCGAGGTCCGACGGAGGGCTGCAAGGTCCACAGGACGTGTCCGCTGGCATCCTCCACGCGCAGGATAGGGCGTGGCTCTACGCGCAGTCCACCATTGGCAAAGGCGGCGTAAGCAGCGGTGAGTTCCAGCAGGCGCACCTCCCCTCCGCCCAAGGTCAATGCCAATCCAAAGCGTTGCGGATCTTGCAGCGTGGTCAGGCCCAGTTTCTGAGCCTGAGAGACGAGTTCGGGAACGCCGATGTGCTCCAGGACCTTGACGGCGATGACGTTGAGCGATGAGCCGAGGGCTTCGCGCAGCAGTACCGGGCCATGGTAGCGACGATCATAGTTGACCGGCACGTAGGCATCGCCTTCGCGGGTGATGAACGTGGAGCGTACATCTAGGAGCATGGTCGCTGGCGTGTAGTCACGGGCAAAAGCGGCGGCATAGGTGAGCGGTTTGATGGCCGAACCGGGCTGGCGCGGCATGAGGGCGACGTTGACGGCACCGTCAATGCTCGGGTCGAAGTAATCCAGACTGCCCAGCATGGCCAATATCTCACCGCTATGGGGGTCAAGAGCCACCAGTGCGGCATTGGTGACATTGTGCGATGGCTCTCCAGAGCGAGACTGGGCCAATTGCTGCAGATGGTAACGGGCGATGTCACGGGCGCGATCTTGCAAGTCCACGTCTAAGGTGGTGTAAACGCGGAGTCCGCGACGGTATAACATCTCTTCGCCGTACTCGCGGCGCAGGATCTCCCAAACATACATGACGAAATGGGGAGCGCGGATGGAGAAGGGGGTGGCAGCAAAGGCGAGTTCTTCGTCTGAGGCGGCAGCGGCTTGCTCTGCGCTGATGTAACCGTTTTTCACCATGAGGTTGAGCACGATGCGCTGCCTATTCTTGGCGGCTTGGGGGTTCGTGAGCGGGTCGTAGGTGGCAGGGGCTTGCGGCAGTCCGGCCAGGAGTGCGCATTCGGCTAGGTCGAGGTCGCGTACCGCCTTGCCAAAATAACTGCGCGCGGCTGCTTCAACGCCATAGGCTAAATTGCCATAATAAGTTTGATTGAGGTACAGTTCCAGGATTTGATCCTTGCTGAAGGTGCGTGCCAGGCGGTAGGCCAGGATGGACTCGCGCAGTTTGCGCGTCAGCGTGCGTTGGGCGCGTTCCTGTGGCGATAGGAGGAGATTGCGCGCCAGTTGCTGGGTGATAGTGCTACCGCCAGAGAGGACTTCGCCGCCGCGCAGGTTGATGTAGATGGCACGTATGATGGCGCGGGGGTCCACGCCGGGGTTTTGGTAGAAACTAGCGTCCTCCGTGGCAACGGTAGCCTGGCGCAGGTAGAGGGGGATTTCCGCCAAGGGAACGGGTTGATGACGCCCCACATGCGGGTCTATGATTTCATATAATACACGCCCATGGCGGTCGTAGAGGATGGTGCTGGGGGCGACGGTGCCGGCAGGCAGTTTGTCCTGAGAAGGCAGGTCCGTCAACAGCCATGTGCGCAGGCCCCACGCGCAGGCGATGAGCGTCAGCAACGCAAGCAGGAGACACTTTGGGGTTCGTTTCTTACAAGTTTTAGAAGACATAACTCTAGCACCATCTGCGCATAGTTGCTGCTGCTTTTCCCTCTCATACTACATAATAGAGACGCTCTCGGCTCAAGTTCGGTTCCCGCAAACCTGGATTGATCAATCAGTTCCTTTAACCGGTTATCCATTGGGCGAGGTAGGAAGCCAGGAAAGCCAGGGTGTTCATGGTGCTGTGTACGATCACGGCGGGCCAAATGGAGCCAGTCTGTTCGTAGAGCAGGGCAAGGAGCAGCCCCAGCACGAAGATGGGTGGCCAGGAAGTGGGCAGGACATGTACCAAGGCGAAGAGCGCAGCGCTGAGCACAGCAGCACGGCGCAGTCCAACGAGGCGGTACAGTCCAGCAAAGAGGCAGCCGCGGAAGAAGATCTCTTCTACGATGGGTGCCACCACCCCGCCTGCCAGCAGCGCTAGGATCAACCCCGCGATGCCCTTGCCAAACGCGGGCAGTACGTCGGGTTGGACGCGCAATGTGAAGAGCGAGAGGAACAACGCCCAGGTGAAGTTGACCGCGAAGGAGATAAGCAGGAAGATGCAACCCAGGCCGAAACTACGCGACAGGTCGAACTGGCGCAGCCCAATCTCACGCCAGGACAGGCGGTATTTGCGCACACCGAACAACCAGACGGGCAGCAGCAAACCCGCTTCGGCCAGCACGGTGAGAAAGGCAAGGGGCTGCGAGGGCCGAGAGATGCCCATGGCTTTTTGGTAGAAGACCAATCCCAGCAGCAGGAACAGCAGCAGACCAAGGACGGCAACAACGCCCAGGACAATAGCTCCGACGATGTCGCGCCAGGTCCAGGGTAATTGAAGGAAGTGCCATGGGGATTTATTGATTTGCTGTTCGCTATGGAATTCGCTCAATCCGTTCCCTTGATCTGTTTACAGTAACCATTTCTCTGGTAAAATGAATTAGGCATGGCTATGGCTCAGTGCCAGTATAACAGATGTGAGGGAGAGAGTCAAACGAGATGCGCGTTCTGGTGCTGCGCCCAGGGGCATTGGGAGATATGCTGTTGACCTTGCCTGCGCTGCAAGCGTTACAAGCGCACTTCCCCGAGGCGGTTATCGAGGTGATGGGCAATGGGTCGGTGCTGCAATGGCTGGTTGGGCGCAGCGTGGTGCAAGCGGCGTCTTCCTTCGACCGCGAGGATTTGACCACGCTCTTTCAACCGGATGCACTGCCCAGCCCAAGCCTGCAGCGTTATCTCGACCAGTTCGATTTCATCCTCTCGTATGCGACTCCGCCAGAGCATGTCTTTGCCCTCAACCTGATGCGCCTGGCGCGGGGCAGGGTGATGGCGTGGGATGCCCGTCCGGGACGGGATGTGTCCATGCACATAAGTGCCTACTTGCAGCAACCGCTCCGGGAACTAGGCGTGGCCGTGAGCGACGACATGCCTCGCCTGGTGCTGACAGAGGAGGATCGCCAGGCAGCCGCGCAATGGTGGCAGGAGCATGGACTAGGCGAGCGGGCGGCTGTGGCGATCCATCCTGGGAGCGGAAGCGCGGCGAAGAACTGGCCGGCGGAGCACTTTGCAGCGCTAGCGCGGCATCTGCGCGATGAGCGGGGAATGCCAATCCTGCTGGTGAGCGGCCCGGCGGACAAGGCTGCGGTGGCGGAGGTGGAGCAAGGCTTGGGTGGACAAGGGTATATCCTGCTGTACGAGTTGCCTTTGCCCCTTCTGGCGGCGGTTCTGGCGCGTTGCCGGGCTTACGTGGGGAACGACTCCGGCATCAGCCACCTAGCCGCAGCGGTGGGCACGCATGTGGTGGCGATTTTTGGACCCACGGATGCAACGGTCTGGGCGCCGCGCGGCGCCTCGGTGCGGGTGGTGTGCGCTGCTGTACCCTGCGCACCATGCACGGCGGAGCAGCGGCGCAGTTGCCCGCGGCAGGTATGTCTGGAGGGGGTGTCCGTAGAGGCAGTGTTGGAGGCGCTGGGGGATAATGCTGTACTTTCAAGGCTGCGCTAACTAACGCGATCTTACATTACATGCTGCTTTTTTGTCAATAGCAGACCCTTAGGATTTGGGTTAAACCCTAAGGGTCTGCATTCCTGCGGCGGCCTTGATGGCCGCGATCATGCTGCGCGGGCTGGCCAGTCCCTTCCAGGCGATGTCGAAGGCTGTGCCGTGGTCCACGGAGGTGCGCACAATGGGCAAGCCTAGGGTTACGGTGAAACTGCCCTCGAAATCGTGCGTTTTCACGGGGATGTGCCCCTGGTCATGGTACATGGCCACTACGGAATCGAACTCGCCGGCGATGGCGCGGAAAAAGACGGAGTCCGCAGGGTAAGGCCCTTGCGCGTCAATGCCCATGCGCTGCGCTTCCGCCACCGCTGGCGCGATCTGCTCCATCTCCTCTCGTCCCAGCAGGCCCCCTTCGCCGCCATGCGGGTTCAGCGCCGCCACAGCCAGTCGCGGACGCTCCAGCCCGAACTGACGCAAGCCCTCCGCCGTTACCACGATCGTCTCCAGCACGCGCTCCTTGGTGATGAGGCTAGCCACCTCGCTCAGCGGCACGTGCCGCGTAACATGCGTCACGCGCAGGTTGCCCGCGACGAGCATGGTATTGGTGCGGGCGGTGTGGGTCAGGTCGTTGAGCAGTTCGGTGTGCCCGATGTAGGAGTACCCGCCCAGGTTGATCGCTTCCTTGTTCAGCGGACCGGTGGCAATGGCGTCCACTTCACCGGCTTGTGCCAGTTGCACCGCCTTGATGACGTACTCCACTGCCGCCTTGCCTGCCAGCGCCGAGACCTGGCCGATTTGCAGGCGCTCCAGTTCGACGTTGGCCAGGTCGAGCACGTCCACCGTGCCGTAGGCAAAGCGTGCCTCGGACACCTTGGCCACCGGGCGCACGATCAGCGGCAGTCTGCGCAGTTCAGCGGCCCTAGTCAGCACCCGTGCGTCACCAATCACCAGCGGGCGGCACAGGTGGTAGAGCTCTTGTTCAGCCAATGCCGCAACGGTCACCTCCGGCCCCACCCCTGCCGGATCGCCCATGGAGATGGCGATGATGGGTTTGTGTTTCGTCGCTTTTTGTCTCACGTTTCTTCCTCTCTACAAGACTCTAAGGGTCTTTTTACATTCAATTGTATTATAAAGAGCATGCGTTCTTCATGTCAATTGATCAAACGCACTTGGGCGACAGATCGTTTCGCTTTGGGCAGTCCATGATTTGCCCTCGTTTCCGAGGCTTGAGTTGTGATCCGCCAGGCGCAGTTTGGGTGATGAGCAGAATGTGGTACAATTATAGACGTTGCGCTGATGACGCAGTTACAGGTGAGGGCGTGTCAATCTTGGATGAACGAAAGGTGGCCATGAAGATGACAGCAGAAATGACCTCGCAGCGTGTGGATTGTCCTCAATGTTCCGCTCCTCTTGTTATCTCGGCAGAACGTAAGTACTGCCAATGTGCATATTGTGGTTCCAAATTTGTCGTAGAACGCTCCAGCACGGGTGAACCGCATCCTGTGCGTTTCGATGCTGTGCTGAGCAGAACGATGCAGCCATTACGCTTGGAAGAGGTAGAACAACATCTGGTGGAACTGGATGAGGCGCTTACCAACGCTGAGGAAGAAGTGGAAACCAGGAAGGTGGAACTGAGGGAGGCCAGGTCAGTCTATCGCGAGACCGTTGCAGAGGTGCAGAAGCGCATTGCCCCCATGCAAAATGGCACCTATGCTGCGGGGCTGTTGGCAACTGTAGCGTGGCTGCTGGTAGTCTTTGTACTGGCTGGCACTCAATGGTATGCTGGCTTGGCCATTGCCATTTTGCTGCTCTTTGCCGCCTGGGGCTTTCATCGCGAGTGGCAGGACTCGGAACAGCGCGCGCAGGAGGAACTGCGTGAGTTCAAGGAGGCTATCGAGGAGGCAAAAGCCGCCCTGAACCAGGCCTTGGCACGTGTTGAGGACTGTACCCTGGAACAAGAGTTATGGCAAAGGCGCTTGCTAATTTGCCAGCAGGAAGAAGAATGATGAGCAAGCGGTACGGGATTCAACTGGCAGGCGAAGGGGGGCAGGGCGTAGTCCTGGCTGCAGTCATCTTGGCTGAGGCTGCGGCCATACACGAAGGCAAGAACGTGGCTCAATCGGCTTCGTACGGACCGGAGGCGCGCGGTGGCCTGACCGAGTCCGAGGTGATCATCAGCGATGAGGAAATTGATTACCCGCGCATTGTCGAAGCGGATTTGTTGTTGGCCATGAGCCAGAAAGCTTGCGATAAATATTTCCCTTTCCTAAAGAAAGGTGGGCTCTTGCTTGTGGATTCTGTGAATGTGGAGCGCGTGCCAACGGCGGATGCTTGGCAGGTGCCCATCACCAAGATAGCTGAAGAAGCCACCGGGAAATCCGTTGCCGCGAACATGGTCGCACTGGGATTGATCGTGGGGTTGACTGGCGTGGTATCTATAGAGGCGATTGAGGCGGCGGTAACGGCAAGGGCGCCTAGAGGCAGTGAAGAGATGAACGTGAAAGCCCTGCGCGCAGGCCTGGCGTTTGTCAGGGAAAGGCAAAAAACCTCAGACAGGGAGTAGGGAGCAAAAGGGCATTGCACTGTGGCATCGTGCCCTATAGCGGAGGTGTGGAAATGCGCGTGCAAGTGCTGGAACAGCATCGCGAATATGACGGCTTTTTCAAATTGGAGCGCGTGGTGTTGCGCTTTGAGCGCTTTGATGGGCGCATGAGCGAACCGATACAGCGCATCGTCTTCGAGCGCGGCGATTCGGCGGCGGTCTTGCTGTATGATAAAGAGCGCGATGTTGTGGTTCTGGTGGAGCAGTTTCGCTATCCAGCCTACATGCGGGAAATGCCCGAGGGGTGCTTATTGGAGATCGTGGCGGGCACGATAGACCATGGGCGCAGTCCGGAGGACGTAGCGCGCAGCGAGTTGCTGGAAGAG
The DNA here is from genome assembly GCA_014360905.1 of Chloroflexota bacterium. Classification (NCBI taxonomy): domain Bacteria; kingdom Bacillati; phylum Chloroflexota; species Chloroflexota bacterium. The sequence continues at coordinate 79,398 of JACIWW010000009.1, read as the reverse complement.
GCGGGCTATGCGCTAAAGGAACTGGAGTATATCACGACCTTTTATCCCAGCCCAGGAGCCTGTTCGGAACGCATTCATCTCTATATCGGATACATCACCTCCGGCGCGCAAGTTGGGACTGGGGGAGGAGTTGGGGCAGGAGAAGACATCCGTGTGCATGTGCTGCCTTTGGATCAAGCCTTGGATTTGGTGGACAGGGGGATCATCCGAGACGCGAAGACGATCATCGCGTTGCAACATCTTGCCTTGCATAGGGACAGGAAATGAGGTGTAGCCCATTGCCGTTTGTGCACGATGAATTGCTGAAACGCATTATAGATTTGTTGCGCAGCCAGCCCATGCCGTGTTACATTGCAGGGGGGTACGTGCGCGAATGGCTCCTGGGTCAGCCAGGCAAGGACGTAGACATTGTGGTGGCCGGGGCAGCCATTCCCCTCGCCCGACGCATTGCGAACAGAACCGGTGGCGCATTCTATGTGCTCGATGAGGAGACGGAAGCCGCGCGCATTGTCTATCGCACGCCTTCCGAACTGACGGTTGATCTGGCTGCGATGCGCGGTGCGGACATCATCGCTGACCTGCAGATGCGCGACTTTACCATCAATGCCATGGCGGTGGACGTGCGCGAATGCAATGCCGAGCAGCCCCATATCTTCGACCCCTGTGGTGGGCAAGCTGACCTGGCCACCCGCATTCTGAGGGCAACCAGCGAGCAGGCTTTTCAGCAGGATGCTGTGCGCCTGCTCCGCGCGTTGCGTTTTGCCGCCACGCTGGGCTTGCGCATCGAGCCGCAGACGGAATCCTGGCTGCGCCGCGATGCCCCGTTGATTGTCCGTCCTTCGGCAGAGCGGATCCGCCAGGAACTGGCGCTCATCATGGCTGCTTCGGATGCAGCGCAGCATTTGCGCCGAATGGAAGAGTTGGGCTTGATGCAGGGCATCTTGCCGGAAGTGATTGCGCTCAAGGGAGTAACACAATCCGAGCCGCATATCCACGAGGTGTACGAGCACACGCTGGTCACAGTTGCCGAGGCAGAGCGGCTAAGTGCATGGCCGGGTGCCCATCTTGAGGCGGATGAGCAGGAGTTCCTCAGCCCCTTTGCCGCGGAGTTGGAGGCGCATTTTGCCCCCGTTATCTGCGAAGGACGCACGCGCGCAACGCTGTTCAAGTTTGCTGCTCTTTTCCACGACCTAGGCAAGCCTGAAACCCGCACGGTGGAGCTGGGTGGGCGCATCCGCACTCTAGGACACGAAGATGTTGGAGCGGAGATGGCCAAGGAAGTGCTCACTCGCCTCAAGTTCTCCGTCCAGGAGATCCGTCTGGTACACACGATTGTCAAGCACCACATGCGTCCAAGTTGGCTGCTGAAGCAGCCCTCCATCACGCGCAAGGCGATTTACCACTTCTTTCGCGATACGGGCGATGCCGGTGTTGACGTGTTGATCCTCGCTTTGGCGGACCAATTGGCTACGCGTGGCGAGGCGCTGCGGACAAGCCAGAAGGAGCACTGGCTGAGGTATCTGCAACTGGTGAACTTGATGCTGCAGCATTATTTCCACCATCCATGCGAGGTTGTGTCTCCCCCACCACTAGTGACAGGCGACGACGTGATGTCCTTGCTAGGTCTGCCGCCAGGACCGGAGGTAGGGCGTCTGCTGGAGGAGGTGCGCCTCGCACAGGCAGAAGGGCTGGTGCGCACGAGGGAAGAGGCGGTGGAGATGCTGCAGAGCGTTGCGGCTCGAATGGCCAATGACCAAATGACTAATGACCGAGTAATGAGGAGTTAGTGGTCAGGCCATAGTTTTTTGAGCCAGGCAGGAGTTTTGGCTTCGGGGATGCTATCGCCACGCGGCAGGTAGGGCTTGATGTCCAGCACGGGGCTGTCGTTGAGTGCGTCCAGCCCGCGCACAGTGAGCACATTGCCCTCGCGGGAGATAAGCTCAACGACCTGTAAGCCAATGGGATTGGGACGATAAGGGGTGCGCGTGGCGAAGAGCCCCACAGCCGGTAGGTCTTGCCGACCCTGTGGATGGACATGTAAGGACACCTCGCCCTTGAGGTCGTGCAGCCAGAAGAGAACGTAGAGATGCGAGAACGCCTCGATACCGTCCAGAGCTGGTGCCCATTTCTCCGATATGATGATGCGGTGCAAAGCGCTCTCCCAACCCTCTGGCACGTGGTCTAGGAACTCATTCTGGATTACGCCGATTGGTTCAAACTGTGCATACATGCTCGTCCCTTTGTTTTTGTCCACTCGCGGCAGTGCTTAATTCCAAATAATCGCTTTCTATCCCTTTGCCAGGCATGAGATTGCGTTGCCTGGCAAAGAGGGGATACAAATCGCGTGCATTCTGCACGGCGGACAGGTCCCAGTTAAGGTAACGTGGATAGAGAATGAAGGGATAATCCTGTGCGCCGCCTACACCGCCATGCGAGGCCCGTTGTCTTTCGAAGCAGATGACGAGGTCCTTCTCCGGGTCATAGTTGCCGAAGAGGATCAAGTCCCCACTTTGCGGGAAACAGGCGATACGCCGTATCTGCTCAGCAGCATGCCACGGCTCAGGCAGTCTCAGCAGGGGGTTCTCGCCTTCTATATAAGGCATTCCTGACGCATCGTACGTGAGGATGCCCTGCTGGCTCATGATCAAGACCTGTTCGCGCTCCCTTGCCACTACCAACCAGATGCCCTCGTGTTCGAGCAACTTGATGACCAGATCGGGGAATGCGGCTGAAACCTCGCTCAGGTCGAGGGGCTGGCTGGCGATGTTGAAGTACACGTGGGCTAGCGAGCCCGAGGATTTGACCACCACATCGTGACGGCGCTGCACATTCCAAGCGGGCAACTCGCTGTTGGGCAGGGACAGGCGGCGCCGAACCAGAAGGCGGATACGGCGTGCCACGCGGGCTGCGGCTGGCGAGAGGTTGTCCTCGATCGTCTTCAGTTCGTCGAGCAAGTAGCGCGTCTGGGCTAGGTACTGTTCCTCGCCGCCGGCATGCTCCACCAGCACGACCTCCTGGCCAGTTTGCTGGGCAATGTATTGCCCAAGGCTTTGCCCATAGCGTTCCTCGAAGGGCACCGATGGCGTGAGGCCATGGTCGCTGAGGACGAAAAGGGCGTAGGGTCGGCTGAGGCCAACCCGACGCAGACGGTCTATCTGCTTGATGCAACCGTCCACATCGCGCAGGGCTTGGTGAGTGGCAATGGAATGGATACCAAAGTGGTGAGCCAATTCGTCATAGCCGTAGTAGGTGGCGTAGATGGCCGGCACACCGCGGTAAATGTCCACCAGCACAGCGAAGGTCACGATTTCGCGGAAGATAACGTTGCTGAAGATGCGCAGCAAAGGGAAAATGCCAATGAACGGCAGGTAGGGCTGCCCCTTGAGGCGGGAGGACAGCCGCTGCAAGGCATCGGTGAAGTATTCCTTCAGCACTAGGTAGAGGATGCGCAAGGCACGGATGGGGTTCAACAGGAAGAGTGCGATGAAGCCAAGCCCCTGCACGCCAGCAAACAGATGGCGCGGTTGCAAGGTGCTCAGGGTGAACAAAGAGTTGGCAGCGCCCCCGTCGAAGATATTGACATAACTTACACCTTGGGTCAAGATGCCGGGATTTTGTGCTAGTTGGCTCTGCAGGGATGCCACTGTGCCAGGCAATTTGCAGACCAAGGAGGCGCTGCGTTGTTTGTCGTACCAGCGGAAGGCAGGAATGCCCTCGTTGTTGCCAAACATGATGCCGGCCTGGGCTGCTGGGGTAGTGCTGGGCAGGCCGCAGCGCCAGCGGGATAGGGCGACATCGCCGCGCTTGATCATGCGCCGTACGTAAGGGAGACGCCCATCCGCCAGCGCTTGCAGGAGATGGTCATAGGACAGGCCGTCTATTTGCACGATGATGATCCCGGGCTGGTCGGCGTTGTCGCTTTCCGGTCGCAGCCCAAGCCGTTTCAAGGTGGCAGTGTATTTCTTGGAATAGTAAAAGCCCGTGACAACGGCAAGAGCATCGAACAGAAAAGCCGCTATGCGCGTCAACCAGCGATGGATCGTTCTCATGGCTATAGCCTCAATCCCTCGTCTTGCGATTGACGCCGATTATACAGGTGGAATCCATTTTCGCCAAGTAGGGGCGAATCATGATTCGTCCATGCATATGAGGCGTGCAGGGGCGAACACAAGGTTCGTCCCTACATGGCTGACAAGGCATAGACTGCGACAGTGGTCAGCAGAGCCAGAAAGGCGAGCATGAGCAGCCCATAGCGCATGATGTCTGCCAAAACGGCACCCTCTTTGCCGCCCAGCTTTACCGTGCTGCATCCGACGATGATCTTGGCGGGAGCGAAGATAGAGCCGATGGCGGCGCCAGAGGTCTGCGCAGCCAGGATAATCACTGGGCTGATATGCGTCAGGAGAGCGATCTGTTGCTGCAGGCTGCCGAAGACTACGTTGGAGTTCGTATTGGAGCCGGTCATGAAAGCGCCCAGTGCGCCAATGAACGGGGCAACCATGGGGAAAGCGCTCCCTGCTACCCGTGCGATCCCGCTGGCCAAGAGGTAGGTCATGCCGGCATGTTCCATGGTGGCGGCCATGCCGACCATGGCAGCGATGCCCAGGCTGGAGCGCAGTGCTCCGTTGATGACGCCGCGCAGGATGCGTGGCATGGCTGCAGGAGTTAGATAGCCTCGCCAGCGCAACACGACATAACTGATGAAGGAAGCGTACACCAGCAGCGCGCCTGCATGGCCGAAGATGTCAATGGTGCGACCAGGGCCTGCGGGCGTGACCCAGCCGCGCGCAGTAGTTAGTTCTGGGAAGTCGAAGCGAATAACTACCTGCCCCAGGAAATCGCTTACCGGCGTGAGCAGGTTGGCTGCCAATACGATGGCAATGAGCAAGAGGTAAGGGAGCAGTGCCCAGCCAGGTGGTATGATGGCGCTGGCGTTTCCTGCTGTAGGAGGATTGTCAGCGCTGCGAGTGGCTGCCTCGTTGCTCTGACGCCAGCGCGACCAGGCGACGGCTACTCCCAATCCGAGCAAGGTAGCGATGGTGCTGCCCAAAGCCCACAATCCACGCGCTACGACGAGGAAAAGCGAGATGGACATGGTCAATCCGATGGCCAGCAGCGGAAGCAAGCCACTACGGAGGGTGCGTTTCCCTCCTGCCGCCCACAATACGCTTGCGCCACACCAAAAGCAAGCCAACCCGAGGAACAGTGCCGCGGGTGGCGCTAGTTCGCTGCCGTTGCGTCCGGTGGCGGCAATCAAGGCATAGAACGAAGCACCAAGCGAGCCGAAGGTGACGGCCCAGCCGTGTCCGACGGATGGGATGACCACGGCAGTTGTAGGTGAGAACCCCAAGCCTACCAGCAGTGGCGCAATGACGGCTACGGGCACGCCAAAGCCGCCCACGCCTTGGAGAAAGGAACTGAAGATCCAGCCTAGCAGTAGCGCCTGCAGCGCTCGGTCTGGGGTCAGGCGAGGCAGCCAGTAACCGATAGCGCGCACCAAGCCAGCTTCGTCGGTCACGCGGTAGAAGAGGAGCGCCGCCCAGATGATGTACAGCACGTAGATGGTCAGAAGTATGCCCTTCAATTGGGCGTAGAACAAGACGGATGGACTAGCGCCGAAGAAGAGCAAGGCGATGAGTTGGGTCAAGACCCAGCCAATTGCTCCAGCCTGTGCCCCGCCCCAACGATAGCGGAGCATCAGGACGAGGACGGCCAGGATGGGCAGGCTGGCCAGCAATGCGTCCAGGAGTATGGATGGTGGAGGTAGCGTATTTGCGATAGTAGGCATAAAGAACCTCAGTTGTGTTTGTTCCTTCCTGATTGGGCGAACCAACGCAGGAGCAAAGGCAACAATCCAAAGACGATAAACTGGCGCACCGAGTGCAGCGAGGCCACGATGGATGCCTCCGCGCCCAGGTCAAGGGCGGCCGCAGACAAGCCGCTGGCTCCGCCCGGCATGATGCCAAGGAGAATCGTTGCAGCGGAGATGTCTTGAGTAAAATGGGTATAGACGATCCACCCCAGACCGATGGACGCAGCGATCAGGACGGCAATCAGCGCTGCCGCCAAAGGCAGCACACGGCGCAGACTGAACAGAGCTGCACGATCCACCGATGCGCCGATGCTGATGCCCAATAACACGAGGGCGATGGAGCGAAAACCCTCGGGAAGGGGCTGGGAATCGGGAGCAAGGAGGCTCAAGACGCCGGTGGCGATCATCGCGCCGAGGAATGTGCCGCCAGGCATCCTAATACGCCGCGCTACGATGGCACCAGCAAGTCCAACGCTCAACAAGACGAGGATGTGCATGAGCAAGGAGTCACCGCCTTTCAGGAGAAGAACCAGTGGATGATGACAGGCGCCAGGATGACCACGCTCGATAGGCGCAGGAATTGCAGCGTAGCGACGATAGTGGCACCTGCGCCGATTTCCTGCGCTACGGCGACCATCTCCGCAATGCCGCCCGGGGTCAGGCTGAACAAGCCTGTGGCCGTATCCAGTTGGGTGGTCCTGGCGAGCAGCCAGCCGAGGACGAGGCCAATGGCGATCATGGCTAGGGTGGCGGCAATGGCTGAGGGCAGCAGGGTTCCCAGTTGCAGCAGCACCCGACGGTTGAACGTGGCGCCGATGACCGTGCCGAGCAGTATCTTGCCGCCTTCGTCGTAGATAAAAGGCACTTTGCCCAGATCGAAGCCGGCCAGCTTGACTATCGCGATGGCCAGCATGGCTCCGATGAGCAATCCGGCCGGGATGCCCAGCCAGTCCGCGGCCAGGGCGCCGGCCAATCCAATGGCGAGGAAGTAGAATGCGTTTTTCATTGTGTCCTCCTCTGTCATCCAGCCTGACGGGTCTTCAAGACTTGTCAGGTCTAGAAGTCCATTATAACCAAGCCATCGGCAGTCGGCAAGTTGCACGGCATCCTCTCTTCGCTGGGCATGGGAGCCCAGCCTGCTGCGCTTTTGCAGAGGCGGCTCCCACGCCGCCGCAGGCGGCAGGGTTTGCTCCAGGCGGACAACAGTCCGCCGTCATCCCTGGCGTGGGCTGTTGCCCACGCCAAGCAGGAACGTCAGGGATTGAAATCCCTGGCTAAAAAAGGACAAGCCCCTGAAGGGGCTTCTCGCATTGAGCCGGGGAATTCATTCCCCGGCCTTTGGGCGCAGGGCGCCCTCGCAAGGATGTTCCCCTAGTGCGTAGAGCGCAATTGCCTGAGGTGCGCGAGGGTTTCTTTCAGGGGGAGGTGGACCTGGCGGTAAAGGGTATAATAGTCGTTGTAAATGGCATGGGAGTGAATATCTGGCTCGCAGCTTCGTGCAATGAGGATGCTATGGGCTGGCTGCTCTTGTATCCCGAGTGCTTCTTGTGCCAATCTTGCAGCACCGAGCACAGCGCATTCTGTTTGAGATGGAATTACGACTTGCAGACCAGTCACGTCAGCCACAATTTGGGGCCAGATAGGGCTGCGGGTGGCGCCGCCAATCATGCGCAAGCGAGGTGCCAAGGTGCCGAATTCGCTCAGGACTTCCAATCCCCAGCGCGTCTCGTAGGCAATTGCTTCCAATAGGGAACGGAAGATCTGAGCGCGGCCTGTGCCATGTTGCAGACCGAGGATGCAGCCGCTGTAATCCAGGTCGGGATGGGCGCCAACCGCGCCAATGAAATGAGGCAAGAACAACAAGCCCTCTGATCCGGGTGGTACCTTGCCTACGCCACTTGGGAGCCCACCAAGTCCACCACTCTCAGCCAAATCGGCTTCTTCCTCGCCGCTTATAGCGGAGAAAACGCGGCGATACCATTCCACAATGGAGCCACCATTGGACATGGCCAGCATGAACAAATACTGCCCGCGTCGAGCGTGTTGTACCGTGATGCCTCGTGCCAATGGATCCACGTGTAGTTCGGGCATGACGTTGGTTAGCACCCAAGCAGTCCCTGTAGAGAGCAGGATATCGTGCCCACTGATTGCCCCTGCTCCAACCACAGCACAGGCTTGGTCCCAAGCGCCTAGCACCACAGGTATGCCTGGACGTAAACCCAACAGGGTTGCTGCCTGCTCGGTCAAGGTGCCAGCGATGGCTCCCGAGTCCTCCAGTTCTGGTAACATGCTTGTAGAGATGCCCACAAGCGAGGCGATTTCCTTGCTCCACGTACCACTCTGGAGGTTGTAGAAGCCAGTGGCGCACGCCGTGCAACGGTCTGTCACCTTATGCCCGGTCAGGCGAAGAATAACATAATCAGAGGGGTGAAGAACAGAAACTACTTGAGCGAAGTTGTGCGGCTCGTTCTCACGCAGCCAAAGCAGTTTCGATACAGGCCAGAATTGCAGGAAGGGGCTGCCAGTGTGACGTATCCAGAAATCTTGCCCTTTCTGTGCGAGGAGTTGTTCTGCCTGGCGTCCAGCACGTGCATCCATCCAGACGATTGCTGGACGTACCTCTTTGCCTTCCTGGTCGAGGAGTGCCATAGAGCCCCCTGCATTGGACATGCCGATAGCAGCAACAGAAGCAGGATTTACATCGCTGATCACTTCGCGCACGGCATAGTACATGGCTTTCCACCAGTCTTCTGCGCTTTGTTCAGCCCAACCAGGATGCGGAGTGGATATGGGATACGGTTGCGATGCTAGACGCAAGATCGTGCCATCGGGCGCTATCAGCCCCACCTTAGCACTTGAGGTGCCCACATCTATGCCCAACACGTATTGGCTCGACAATTTACACCTCCTGTACTTACAAAGGCTGGACGCAACAGTGGGAAAGATATAGGAGCCAGGTTTCTTGGTGAAACCTGGCTCCTTGGGATAGGTCTAGTGGAAGAAAGCTGCGGCGTTGTTCTTGTCCACCACCACTGTGCCAACGTCTACCTCGCTGGGCAGCCAGATGATGTTGTTCTTCTTGTTGTCTGCGGTAATGGGTACGTCGTAGTGATTGTACTGGTATAGCAGCAACAAGCCCATGTAGGTGTTGAGCGCAGTGCGGGTGACGATGGTTGAGTTGATGACACCTTCTTGGATGAATTTGAGCGTAATGTCATCGCGGTCTTGGCAGACGATCTTGACCTTGCCGGTCAGGCCCAGTTCCTTCACCGCGGTGGCAGCTGCACCGCCCGAGCCAGCATTGACACCGATGATCGCTGTTACATCGGGGTTGGCTTGCAGCACGGGCTTGAGGGCATCAGCACCTTCGCGCACAAGGGTCTTGTCATCCACCGTAGCAACGATTTGCCAGCCTGGGTAGTCCTTCAGAAAGTCTTTGAAGCCACGGATCTTTTCCTCCGAGTTGGACGCACCAATGTTCGTCGAGATAATCAGTTTGCCCGACTCGCCGGCATATTTGATCAATTCGGGACCCATGGCCCAGCCAGCTTTGTAGGGGTTGACACCGACGAAGAACCAGCGTTTGTTGCCCTGGGGATAATCGGCTTCGAAGGTGCCCACCGGTATGCCTGCTTCGATAGCCTGGTTGATGGCAGGAACTACACCGGCATCGAAGGCAGCCACCAACATACCCGCTGGCTTTTTGGGAATTTGTTGCAGGATCGCATCTACCTGGCCGGGGAAGTCAATGCCCTCTGGGCCGGCAAAGGTGACCTTGACCTTGCCTTCCATGGCCTGTTCGAAATAGGTGCCGCCGGTCTTGATGTCAATCCAGTAAGGGTGCTGCCAGTTGAGCGCGACGACTACATACTCTTCGACTTTTTCTGGTGCTGTGCTTTGGCCACCTGTGGTTGGGGCAGGCGTAGCTTTTGCGCAACTGGTGATGAGCATAGCTGTGGACAGCAGTAACAGCAGGAACAGCTTGTTTTTCGACATTTTATTTTCCTCCTTGAGTTGATATGAGCCGTGAAGGTCTTTGCAAAAAGCACCACGGCGAGCGCCTTTTGCTTCTGTCAACGCGTTATCAGACTTCGCTCTCTTTCTTCCTCCTTTCGCGGCGCACGAATTTCGACGCTTGTTGAACCCTGATCATTCCGATTAAAGCGGCGATGATGAGGAAAGTGCCGATAATCACGTTCTGCCAAAGAACAGCAATGCCTAGCAGTTGAATGGCATTGGTGATAAGGCCGATGAGCAGAGCACCTAAGAAAGCACCCAATGCCGATCCTTCTCCACCAAATCCCACGCCACCCAGGAATGGCGCAACCAGAGCCATCATTTCCAGTCCAATGCCTGCTTGCTGCGAGGCAGCGCCTGTGCGCGCGGTGAACAACAGGCCGCCCAGAGCCGCCATTGCACCGGAGAAGACAAAGGCCAGAATGCGTACACGGGTCACGTGAATGCCCACAAGTCTGGCATAGGAGGGGTTGCCACCCACGTAGTAGACCTGGCGCATCGGACGCCAGTAGCGCAAAGCAAGGTCGGTCAATACAAAAACTGCCAACATGAAGACGAAAGACGGCGGCAATCCCAAGATTTTGGCATGGACCAGACGCATGAATTCTGGTGGCAGCCCCGAGATGCTGTAGCCCCGTGTGAGGATATTGATCAACCCACGCCCTACCGTCATCGTGCCGATAGTGGCGATAAAGGGGTTGATTTCCAATTTGGTGACAATCAGGCCGTTGATCAGTCCCATCAACATACCTGTGCACAGGCCCAGGAAAAGCGCTGGCCACAGTGGCACGCCGCGCAGGAGAGCTGTTGCCGCGATGGTGCCAGCCAGCCCATAACTGGAACCGACCGACAAATCGAAACAGCCTGACAATAGAACCACCGTCGAACCCATGGAGGCAAGGACATTGCCAGCCATGGCCACGCCCATTGCAATTATATTAGCACCGGTGAAGAAGATAGGACTCATCGTGCCAATGGCAAGAGCGATTGCCAAGTCAAGCAACGCTAGGACACCTACCTGGGTACCAAGCAGTGGGGATAGTCTTTTGGACCTAGCGTTTAACCAAGCAAAGAGTCGCTGAATCGTTGTCTTCCCTGTGTTGTCCATATCCTACCGTATCTCCTTGGGCGTGACGATGCGATCCAATGCCACCACTGCGACCAGGATAAGACCTACCATGACGTTTTGCCAGTACATGTTTACACCAACTAGATTCAAAATATTGGTGAGCATTGCCATGATGATCACCCCTAGCAGCGAGCCCAGTATGGTACCCTTGCCCCCGGTGAGCGGAGTGCCACCGATCACGGCGGCGGTAATCACTTGAAATTCCAAACCCGTGCCGGACATGACATACACTGCTCCTACCCGAGCACCATCCAAGATGCCCGCGATGGCTGCCAATACCGCAGTAATGACATAAATTATGCTAATGACCCGCGTGACGGGAATGCCTGCTGATCTTGCGGAGTTTTTGTTGATCCCAATGTAGTACAGTTGTCGCAGGAATGTGCTGCGTCGCAGCAGAAAGTCGAACACGACTACAGTGATCAGCATAATATAGATTGGCCATTGCAGACCCAATAACTTGTTTTGCCCAAGCCGACTGAAGGAATCGGGCAATCCGACAACGCTGTGTCCACCGGAGATGAGCCACAGTGCTCCGCGAATGACGCTTTGTGTACCCAACGTAGCCAATAATGGCGGGAGGTTATAGCGGATGACGAGGAATGCATTGACCAAGCCGATTCCAACAGCAAGTAGCAGTCCGATGAAGATACCGGGAAGTACAGGGAAGCCTCGGGAAATGAGCAAGCCAACGGTGATAGCACAGAAGCCATAGGTGGCACCGACTGCTAGGTCGTTGTAGCCACTAATCATCAGCAGGGTAATGCCAATGGCCACAATGCCATTGAAGGCCGTGGCCAATCCCAGTGTGCCCAGGTTCATGGCTGTCCAGAAGTGCGGTGTAATGCGAGTGAATGCCAGCACCATCAAGGCAATGGTGATGAGCAAGGTGATATCGCGTCGCTCGACGAGTATCAGATAGGGGCTACGCAGATTCCTTTCTTGTGTGCTTGCAGAACGAGTCATTGGTTGTTTTCTCCTGCTACGACGCCTGAGGCAATGGCCATGATGTATTCCTGAGTTGCCTCCTGCCGCGGGATAATTGCTTCCAGTTTTCCTTCGCGCATAACCGCAATGCGATCGCTCATGGTCAAGATCTCGGGCAGTTCAGAGGAGATGAGCATAATGCTCATGCCCTCATCAGCCAGGCGGCGCAACATATCATGTATCTCGACTTTAGCGCCGACATCAATACCGCGTGTTGGCTCATCCACAATCAGCACTTTGGGTTTCGAAGCCAACCACATCGCAAGCAGCAACTTTTGCTGGTTGCCGCCGCTGAGCGTCATAGCACGCTGCTTGGGTCCACGAGCCACAATGCCTACTTGTTCGATGTACTGCTCTGTGGTTTGGCGAGCGGAACGGTCATCTAGCAAGCCCATACGTGTGAAGCGATCCAGTTGCGGGGCAATGATATTGTCAGTGAGAGTCATCTCTAGGAAAAGCCCCACAGTCTTGCGATCTTCGGGGACATAGGCTAGCCCTCTGGCAACGGCATCACGAGGTTCGCGTGGGATATAGGGCTTGCCCAGAAGTTCTATCTCTCCCGAAGTGATAGGTTGCAGGCCAAACAATGCTTGTGCGACATCAGTGCGTCCAGATCCGACTAGCCCAGCAAAGCCCAGGATCTCGCCTTCATACAAGTCAAAATTGATGTCGGAAAAGACCCCTTCCGATGTTAGCCCCCTCACGCGGAGGGTGGGCTGGGGGTGTGCGACACGAATTCCATAGTTTTTGTATAGGTCTACCGCTCTTCCTACCATCATATGCACCAGTTTTTCCTCGGTTGCCTCTGAGCGCGTCACCGTGCCGACATAAGTGCCATCGCGCAGAACACTGATGCGGTCGCCCAGGCGCAGTACTTCACCAAGTTGGTGCGAAACGTACATGACGGTAATGCCCCGTTCGCGTAACCGCTCGATCAACTGAAAGAGGTGCTCTGCTTCGGACATGGTCAAAGAAGAAGTAGGCTCATCGAGGATGAGCAGTTTGGGATTGAGCGAGATGGCGCGCAAGATTTCCACCATTTGTCGATCAGCCATGTTCAGATTGCGTACCAATACATCGGGCTCGAACTCTAGTTCGAAGATGTCCATCAGTTCACAGGACTTGTCGCGCATCAGGCGGCGTGATATGTATCCATCTACCGTGCATGGCTGACGATTGGCAAAAATGTTCTCGGCTATGCTCAGATTGGGGAAAACGCTCAATTCCTGATAGACGATGGCGATTCCGGCACGTTGAGCATCAAGGGGGTTGTGGAAGTGTGCTTCTTGGCCCTCGAAGATAATGCGTCCCTCGTTGGGCGTTTCTGCTCCAGCCAGTATGCGCATCAATGTGCTTTTGCCCGCGCCATTCTCGCCAATCACAGCATGGACCTCGCCGCGTTGTACCTCCATCGAGACACGATCCAGAGCTGTTACACCTGGGAAACGTTTCGTTAGGTTTTCTAGTCTTAGCACAATGTCTGTCAAGTTGAATCCTTTCTCCATCATTTCGACCACAAGTGCTTCAGCCTAGCCTGTACATCGGCAATCAAACGCATGCCATTTTCGAAGAAGATTGGACGCAGGTCCTCGGTAGAAAGCCCTGCCTCTTCCGCCCCTTCGCGCATGGCACGGATCATTTCATAAGTCATGAAGGTAGCCTCAATCGGGTGCGCTGGGTCGCGCGAAGCGGTCCAGCTCAGTTTATTGCGCGAGACATCCACCCAAGAGTTGTTGATCCAAACGCGTTTGCCACGCACTTCGGAGATGGGCAAGTCAGTGCCATACATCACCTTAGTCGGGTCAACGTGGTCGAAAAAGATTTTGTAGACCAGCGAGTCCATGACAAAACTCGTGTCGAAGTAGACATTGGGTAGGTGGCAAATGCGCTCGATTTTGCCCTTGATGAAGCGCACGTCATAGGAACGTCCGATATGAGCGATGACAATCTTGGCGTTAGGGTATTGCTGTGCGAGGGTCTGGATATCTCTAATGTTGTGCTCAGACGCCAGACGCTGGCTGCCTGGGATGTGCAACATAATGATCAGTCCCCAGTCGTTGGCGACGCGCATATAGGGTTCTGGTAGCATGTCCATGACTGTTACATCGTCTTGACGTGGTTTCCACGTCACCAAATTCCAGTAGGGCTTGAAGCCATAATAGCCGTTTTTACGCACTGTCTCGCGTATTTGTTCCTCTGTGGCGCGCATGTCCGGGATGTACAGGGGATAGAGGTGCTCGTACTGACGGCTTTTCTCTACGACGTAATCGTTGCAGTCATAGCCATAAGGATCAGGGGCACCGAATAATACGGCGTGATACGTTTGTCGCGGGAACATCAATGCGCCGGCTGTAAGTAAATCCTCAACGGTATAAGGGTTTCGGTTGTACTCGGGGTATTGGGCCAATTCGCCACTTGGGGGTGGTTTATCCCATACATGAGCGTGAAAATCCAAGATCTGAGCGCCTAAAAGCGGGAAGATGATTTCCTGATAAACTTTCAAGTCAACGCGCTGGTAATATTCATCGTTGATGAGCAAATTGTCCTCCTTGCGCTTGCCTCAAAGCCCAAACTGCGCGGCAGCGTCCTCTGGTTTGACGCCTTCCTGCACAACTACTTTCAGTGCACGGAGGAGCCTGGCCGAATCGTGTGCCTGGATGACGTTGCGACCAAAGACCACGCCACGCGCTCCCGCGGCAATCTCACGTTGGGCTAGTTTTAGCGCCTCCAATTCGTTTTCCAGTTTCTCTGCGCCAAGGCAAAAGATGGGAATGGGGCAACCCTGCACGATCTCGGTGAATCGCGGTCCTGTGTAAAAGGTCTTGATGGCGTCGGCGCCCAGTTCAGCGGCGATGCGGCAAGTGATTTTGACATAAGGATGAAGGCGCTGCAGGTCGTGCTCCGCCTCTATGCCGCCGGCGGGGAATATCTCGCCAATGAGCGGGACACCTAGTTTGTGGCATTCTTCAGCCAGTTCTGAAAACAAGCCAACGTTTTCCGCATCATGGGCCTCATCGCCGGTCTGTAATACTAGGCTGGCTAGAAGGATGTCAGCGCCAAGGGCCACGGCTGTACTGGGCGAGATAGCCTGCGTTGCCCAGCCTTCGTGGTAATTCCAGGGATAGCAGTGAACGGTGTTCCAATTTAAACGTGCAATTACCACGGGGTGGTTGCGGCCAAGGAACAGATTACCAGAGAAACGGATCATGTGAGGGGCCATGAGCACGCCGTCGGCTTCAGTCAACTTGGCCGTGGCAGCGGTAAAATCCTCGATGCCCTGCAAGGGGCCGAAAGTTTGCCCATGGTCAATGGCTACGATGACGGTCGGCTTTCCATCGGGGAAGAGCCTGCTCAAACGGATTGTTTTGCCGTCCATGGATTCTCCTTCAGCAGAGATTTATCAAACCAGGCGTACATCTACGCCCAGCGCCTGTATCTTTGTGACAAAGTCCGCTGGCGCATCAGTATCCGTAATCAGGATGTCTATATCCTGCAATGGCATGACGGTAGTGAAACCTTGTTGGTTGATTTTGGAAGAGTCAGCGAGCACAATGACGGTATCCGCAGCGCGGGCCATGGCCTGAGTTACCTCTGCTTCCAGGACATTGGCGGTGGTAGTTCCCGTCTCCAAGGTCAGCCCATCTGAACCGAGGAACATTTTGTCCACATGCAGTCCCTGCAGACTGGCTAGGGTTTGGGGACCGACAACCGTACGGTATTGGTGCAGATAGATTCCACCGAGAACGAGCAACTGAATTTGCGGGTAGGGCGTCAAGGCTTCGACAACCGGCAATGAGCCGGTGATGATGCGGAGATGTTGACCAAGGGGGACTAGGATGGGGATGAGCCGGGCTAATTCAGCGACAGTGGAACCAGAGTCGAGGATGATGCGATCGTTGGGCTGGATGAGCGTAGCAGCAGCACGGGCAATGCGGCGCTTTTGTTCCACATTGCTGGCGGCACGCTGTGCATAGACGTCGTCCCGGTAATGGCTGGTAACGGGCAGTGCACCGCCGCGCACACGCTTCAAAAAGCCCTGTTTCTCCAGCTCCTCCAGGTCGCGGCGAATGGAAACTTCTGAAATATGGAAATGATCGGCTAGTTCGGTGACACTGACCCAGCCCTCGACATTGGCCCATTGGACGATCTGTGCTCTACGAACCTCAGTAGAAAGCTCCATTGCTGTCCCCAGTACCACAGATAATTCCCCCTCAGCGGGTGTTAAATCCTGCCCTAGGAGCAATCAGGTCAAGAGGGATAACCTAGTTGCTCGATACAAGACCGTAAGTACTCATTACTTTTGTAATTATAGCATATTTTGTATCATTTGTCAAGATGTTTTGAGCAATTTTGTAACCCAATATGTTTGATTAGGAAATACTTTTTGTTTGTTTCCATAAACCATTGGCCCTGTTTAGATAGGTTATTTAGAAAATAACAAAAAATGACAGAAATTATCAAATCTTGACAAAATAGCGTTTTTGTGCTATGATGAGGGTGGAATGTAATAGAGAGGCATCAGAGAAGCCATTCTCATTTCTTGGACAAAACACTGCTGGGAAAGATGCGCTTGGAGAGCACGAAAATGATTGCCGAGCAGCGCTTACAACGGATCAATGAACAATTGCGCGTTCAGCACGCTGTATCCATCAGCAGCCTGAGCGAAATGCTGGGCGTTTCGGAGATGACGGTGCGCCGTGATTTGATCCGCCTGGAGAAGATGGGACTCTGCCAGCGGACACATGGCGGGGCGGTCAGCGTGCATGGCATGCTGACGCGGGATATCCACTATAGCCAGCGCGAACAATTGCATGTGGCGGAGAAGGTGGCCATTGGACGCACCGCGGCAGAAATGGTGCAGGAGGGTGAGACGATCGTCATTGATGCCGGAACGACTACAGCGCAACTTGCTGCAGCCCTGAAAAATAGGCGCAATATCACCGTGATCACCAACTCGCTGCGTGTTTTAGATCAATTGTGCGATTCGCCTGGCATTACGCTTATCTCTACCGGCGGTACAGTTGCGCCGGCCATGGATGGCGAGTTTGGTCATGGAGATCATTTTCTGATTGGGCCCCTGGCGGAAGAAATGCTGCGCCGTTTTCGCCCCAACAAGGCTTTTATGGGCACAACGGGAATCACGATAGCGGATGGTTTGTCCAACAGCCTAATCGAACAGGCGGTGTTGAAGCGCTTGATGATGGAATTGTCTGCAGAGGTAATCCTCCTTGCCGATCACAGCAAATTTGGACGTGTAGCACCATCTATTGCTGGTCCCGTGACCCTATTGCACCGAGTCATTACGGATACAGGGATCTCGCCCGAGATGAAAAATGCCTTGGAGGAACTTGGCATTGAGGTGATCACGGTAAGGCCGGCTACTGATACCTTTTCGCTACCAGGGGCGATTGAACTGCCGGACATTGTTCATACGTAATGGAAAGTCATTTGGAGTAATAGATGAGGAGTGAAAGCGATGGCGACGATGATGGCGGCGATGTATTATGGCAAGGGCGACATCCGCGTCGAGCGGGTGCCGAAGCCTGTCCCTGTGGCAGGGGAAGTCCTGATGCGGGTTCGTTATTGTGGCATCTGCGGTTCCGACTCGCGCAGTTATCAGCGCGGCTCTCCGCCAGGGAATTTCCCCATCCCGCGCGTGCTAGGCCACGAATTTGCCGGGCAGGTGGCAGAGGTAGGTAGCGGAGTCAGGGGATTGCAGCCTGGCGATCGGGTTACAGTAGCTCCCGCTACTGCCTGTGGGCATTGTTTCTATTGCCAGCGGGGTTCGCCTACCCTGTGTGTGAATATGCTTGATTTTGGGACGACGCAGAATGGGGCGCAAGCCGAATATGTGTTGATTCCTGCCGAGCTTGTGGCGCAAGGTGGAGTAGTACCCATCCCCGCAGGGATGTCTTACGAGAAGGCTGCGCTGATCGAGCCAGTGGGGACGTGCTTGCGGGGTCTACGCACGCATGGGCGGCTGCAAAAAGGGGAAACTGTGGTCATCATTGGCGATGGAGCGCTAGGGCTTATCCAGGTAGCCTTAGCAAGTCATCTAGGCGCCGGCAAGGTGATCTGTGCGGGGCATCACGATGAGCGCCTGGCTCAGGCGCGACGTTGGGGGGCACAAATCACGGTGAACACGCATATAGAGCCATTGCTGCAAATAGTGCGCGATGAGACTGAAGGCATGGGCGCTGATCTGGTCATGGTCTCCGTGCCCAATGCCCAGGCTCTTCAGGATGGGTTGCCTTTGGTGCGCGGAGGTGGCCGTCTGGTGGTTTTTGGCGGTGTGCCTCGCGGCAGCACAGTTGAGATTGAGCCAAACTTAATTCATTATGGTGAATTGGCGGTCATTGGGACTTTTAACTGCACCGTAGCAGAATTCCGGGAAGCGTTGGACATCGCGCAAGGGCTACCGCTGGAGGGACTGGTTACTTACCGCGTGCCCTTGGCACAGATACTGGACGGCTATCAATTGATGGCCGGCAAAGCTGCCCTGAGGGTGTTGGTGGACATGGGCAGCAATGCTGGGGAATAGAAGTTGGTTCACGAAAAGTCAGCATGTATTGCTGATGATAGCAGTAAATTCATGCATGAATCTGGAGGGAAAAGGATGAGCAAATACATGGAAGAATTCTTTGGACCGTATACGGAAGAGGATCTAGTCGCAGGGTACAGGGCTCTGGCTGGCGGCAGTGTGGCCACAGGCAAACCCATCACCATCGTGGATCAGAAGGGTGCTACCTTCACCGATACCGAGGGGCGGGAATACATTGACTGCACGTCACAAGCCTGGAGCCTGGGCATTGGCGCGTGCCATCCCAAAGTAATTGCGGCTGTAACCGAGCAGATCAAGCACGCCACACACGTGCGGACCGGTTTTGGCACGATTCCCAAGTTCTTGTTGTGCAAGCGCTTGACGGATATTGCGCCGGGCAATCTGAAGAAAGTAAACTTTTGCCTGCATGGTTCGCTGGCGAACGAAGGAGCGATCAAGCTGGCCATCCGCAACTGCCCTGGGCGACGCTACTTTCTGACGCCATGGCTTGGCTATGCGGGACGCACGCTGGCTACGATGGCGCTCAGTTGGCCTCATCCCAATAACAGGTTCCTGAACTATATGGAGAATGCGGTCCGTTTTCCTCACGCCTATTGCTACCGCTGTTACTTTGAGCGCACCTATCCCGAATGTGGGCTGGAGTGCGCCAAGTTTCTGCGCCAGTTGATTGAGCTCGCCATAGATGGCGAGCCGGCCGCTCTGATAATGGAGCCGGTGCAGGGCAGCGGTGGGATGATTGATTATCCGCGCGAGTACTATCATGAAATACGCAAAATTTGCGATGACTATGGCATGTTGTTGATCTGGGACGAAATTCAGACCGCTTTCGGGCGCGTTGGTGCCATGTTCGCCGCGGATTTTTACGGTGTCGTGCCAGACATCCTCACCTTTGGCAAGTCCATTGGCGGTGGGTTCCCACTGGCAGGCACATTGGTGCGGGACGATTTGGATGGCTTTGGGCCCGGAGATCACTCCTTCACCTTCAGTCACTTCCCAGTGGCGATGGCTGCGGGAGTGGTGACGTTGCAGATCCTGCAGGAAGAGCAACTGCCACAGCGGGCGGCAAGGGTGGGGGCGTACATCACCCAGCGCTTGCGCGAGATGCAGAACAAGTATGAACTCATTGGCGATATCCGCGGGCCGGGCTTGATGCTCGGAGTCGAACTCGTGCGCAACCGCAAGACGAAAGAGCCCGCTATTGAAGAGACGAATCGCTTCGTGGACGAGGCGCTCAAGCGTGGTGTCTTGTTTGGCGAATCGCGCTACATGGGGCTGGGCAATGTGCTCAAGATCAAGCCTCCTTTTATGATCACCGATGCACAGGTGGAGCGGGTGCTGGAGGTATTCGAGGAAATCACGGCCATGCTATCGCCCTAGCGAGCCACAATGGTTTATCACAAAGCAAACAGCAGACCGGAATTGAGGGATGCGATGGATTGGAATGGGTGGCTGCGCACCGATCTAGAAGAGCTCCAGGGGGTTCTATCAAGAGTGCAAGGCACGGAGGTAGAGGGGCTTTGCGACCTGATCCTCGCCGCGCGACGGATTTTCGTTGTCGGGCAGGGCCGATCCGGATTGCTCATGAGGATGTTTGCACTGCGCCTGATGCAACTGGGTTTGACCGTGCATGTCGTCGGCGATGTGACGACACCGGCCATCGGCGCTGGGGATTTGCTGGTGGCATGCTCAGGCAGTGGGGAGACGGCAGGGGCATTGACCCCGGCACGCAAGGCGCGACAACTTGGGGCGAAAGTCGCTGCGGTTGTCTCGCGCTCCGGTTCGACACTCAGTCAACTGGCGGAGCACACGCTCCTCGTCCCTGGGGAAACGCCTAAGGTGAGCATGGAACAGAAAAGCAAGTTGCCCCTGGCCACCATCCTGGAGCAGGCGATGCTCATCGTGCTCGACTGTGTGATAGCAAGGCTGGCGGAGCGCTTGGGTCAGAGTAACGAGAGCATGATGACTCGCCATGCTAATCTAGAGTAGATCAGATCTTTCTCATTGCGAGGGCAGTTGAGGTCTTGAGGCATTTCGATTGCTTCGAGCGAAGTACCCTCGCAATGATGTTTCCTCCCTGTTATTGCAAGCCACCGCTGGGGAACGAATAAACGAATGGGCTGCGCCGGCGATTCGTTCGCTCGTTTTGCACATTCTGTCCTTGCGAGCGCAGCCCATGGGGTGGCTTTTCTAGCCGCCCTCTTTTCCAATGCCCTCTGCGTTTCCAGCAGTGAGAGTAGGCATGGGCGCGCATGAGCCATGCTCCAGGCGCGGGCTGTTGCCCACGCGGGGCAGATGCCAGGGATTGGAAATCCCTGGCTAAAAAAGCCAAGCCCCTTCATGGGCTTCTCACATTCAACCGGGGAATTCATTCCCCGGCCACGCTCTCATCTGCTGGTGGTAGTTCGGCGCACACGACCGAATTTGTGCCGCCGTAAAGGTTGGGCACGTATTTGTCTGCCTTCCAATCGTTGTGCCATTCGCGTCCGTTGACCAGGTAACGGAATTGATACTCCTTTCCCCGCTCGAGTTCAAGGACGATGTACCAGGTGCCTTCATCCCGGTCACGGATCATGGGATGCGAAGATTCATTCCAATTATTGAAATCGCCCACCAGGTGGACGGAATCAGCCCAGATAGCGGAAGGCAATTCGAACCTCACGATGATTTTGTTCGGATCCGTCGAGGCTCTTTTGTAAATCATGCTCGTGCTCCTTTGCACAGCGAGCGATGCTTTTTGGCACTCGCTCGGCTTGCGCACTCACACGATCCCTTACTGAACGGTCAATGGTACGGGAGTGAAAAGCATGATGAATACCAGCAACATAAAAATAGCAAAAAGTTTCTCTTTGGTCGTGAGCGAGGTCACATCATCCAAAGGCTCCGCGTGGCGCTGTCCAAGCACTAGGAGGAGCAAAGCGAACAGAAGCCAACCAGACCAGAGCATGCCCAACACCAGCGCAGCGATAACGGCCAGACGGCTCAGCCAGCGCGCCTTGTTGCCCAGCAAAGCGTAGGAAACATGCCCCCCATCCAATTGCCCTGCAGGTATCAGGTTCAAGCCAGTGACGAGCAGAGCGGCCCATGCTCCAAAAGCGGTCGGATGCAAGAAGACGTCGTAGCCATGGCTGGGAAGGAATCGTCCAAACACCAGAAATTTCAGTAGAGCGTAGAGCAAGAAGTTGCCTTCTATAATGATACCAGGGCGCTTGGGGATGGGTAGCACTTGCGATTGCATCAGGCCGAAGACGAGGATAGGGATGGCTACGATGAGTCCGGCGAGGGGGCCAGCAGCGCCGAGAGCCAGCACCTGACGGCGATTGCGCATAGGAGCCCGCGTGCGGATGATGGCGCCCATGGTGCCAAAAAAGTGCAGCGGCATGGGAATGAAGTAGGGCAGGCTTGTGGCCACACCCAGGCGGCGTGCGGTCAGGTAATGCCCCAATTCGTGCGCGACGAGGACGGTGAGCAGTCCAAAGGCAAAGGGCAATCCGGCTAGAGGATGCAGCAGTGGCCAGGTGAAGTCGGGCGCTTGCATGAGGGCACCGGCATAGAGCACGGAAAGGACGGTCAGTCCAAAGAGCACGATAGCGCCATAGTCCCAGGTTGGTTTAGCGCTGAAGACGATGGGCACGGCACTCACTACGAAGCGATCCTTTTGTTTGCGCAACAGTGGGGTGTATCCATAGATTTTGAAACGTTCGGCAATATGTGCGTACGCTGTCTCAGAGTCAGTGAGAAGTTGCCCTTGCAATCTGATAGTTCGCCCATCCAGCTCGGTGGTGAGGGCTTCTACAGCGAAAACAGAGTGAATTTCCATAGCCAGTTGTTGTGCGATATCCATATAATTCTCAATCCTCGTGGGGCCAGTCATCTTCCCTCGTCAGCACTTCTTTCAGATAACGGCGTACCTCGTCGCCAAAGTAGCGATCCATGAGAGCGAATTCCAGGAAGGCACGGAAGTAGCCGCCAAAACTGCCGATGTCGTGGCGTCGTTGACCGGGCAAAAGAGGCACTGCTTGCACCTTCTTCCCTTGGCGCAACAAGATGCGAATGGCATCAATCAGGCGCAGTTCACCGCTGCGGGCTGGTCTGGAGCGGCGGACCGCAGCGAAAATATCTGGACTGAAGACAAAGCGCGCTGCTATGGCCCAATTGCCTGTGGTCTGGTTGGGCTGGGGCTTGTCGCTCAGTTCGGCGATGTCAAATGTCTTGTTTTTGGTCGTTGTACCCTCCTGAGGGCATACAAAGGTGTACGGTTTGGTTTTTTCGGGAGGCACATTCTCGACCGCTATCGTCGCCGCGGCATCTCGTTCGAGGTGTTCCTCGATCATCTTGCGCAGCAAGGAACCCATTTCTGCCTCGCAGATGATGGAATCTCCCAGAGCGAGCACAAAAGGTTGTCCTGCGACAAAATCCTCAGCCAGGCTCAACGCATCTGCCAGACCTTGTGGCCCGCTCTGCCGAATGTAGGTGAGATGCAGGCCAGATTCCAGGTAAGCCAGTTCGGCCAAGAGTTCATCGAGGCCACGGTCTTGGAGGTGACGCACTAGTTCGGGGTCGTGGTCGAAATGCTCCTGAATGAGCGTCTTCCTGCGACCAGTGACGAAGCAGATGTTCTCCAAGCCGGCGGCGCGCATCTCCTCGACGACATACTGGACCATAGGGCGACGTCCCACCGGCAGCAATTCCTTGGGCAATACCTTCGTGGCAGGCAAGAGGCGTGTCCCCAGGCCACCCACGGGGATCACCGCTTTGTAAACGTCCTGGACTTTCATTATTCTTCCTTTCTCACGGTCTTGTGGAGCGTAGGCGTATTGTAACGCAAAGTCGCTGGGTAGGCAAGTGAACAGGGACCATTGGCCCAACAGGACCATGAATAAACCAGGTTTTGCCCACAGGCCTGGTTTCTTTGCTCATCTGCCCAATAGGGTCAAAATCCGCGCATGATCAGGGGCAGGAAGAGACGGGCACGTGGAGTGGGCGTGATGGTGGGAGTCAGCGTAGGGGTAGGTGTGAGCGTGGGCGTTGGGATGGCGTTCAATGCGGCAAAGACGTCCAGTTTGCCATAGCCCCAGTTTTCGTTTCTGACGCCGGTGTAGGCGTCTTGCCGTGCTGTGCTCTGCAGCAGTTGCATCATCTGCGCCGAACCGAGTGATAGGTTCTTCTGCAGCAGGAGAGCAACGGCTCCGGCGACGTGGGGGGCTGCTGCGCTTGTTCCACCGAACCAGGCGTATTGTCCGAAGGTTGCACCGGCAACGTCTTTGGAACTGGCACAGGCGATGTCCGAATAGTGCCCGGGAGCAGCTACATCCATAATCCATTCGCCATCAATGCGCGGACCTCGGCTGCTGAAGGGGGACAATGCCCCGGGAAGGGTGGTGCCTTCTCTAGCGCGCGTGCTGTAGGAGGCTACAGTGATGGCGCTGTTTGCAGTTCCTGGTGAGGTCACCGTGCACGTTGCATCCACGTAGTCTAGGAAGGTGATGCCGCCTTCCCAGTTGGAGACGTCATCTGCTACGTAGGCATGGACATTGACCCAAGAGGTGGTATGGTTTCGCAGGCGCAAGGTCCAGTTACCTGATGCAATATAGGTGTTACTGCGTTGTATCCAGATGTCGAAGCGAGAGGTAGCGGTAGAGCGATCGCACGCACTGTAGATGTAGTGGCCATCGGCGAGCACGAAGGTGCTATTCCCTGGCAGGGGCACGGTGGTGCCGGACGGTGTAACAAGTTGCACGCTCACTGCATCCAGTGGAGCACGCCAAAGGATGCTTAGGTAGGCTTCCTTCAAGCCCAGACCAGGAGGGACGGCGAAGCGTATATTATCTTGTGCAGTGCCACTCAGAATGCGCTGTGCATGTTTGCGGCTTTCAGCGAGATTGCCAGCAGCCGCGACCTGGATGATGCCCTTGGCTGCTTCAATATCGAGCGCTCGCTCTAGATTGGACGAACCATCCATGAATTCCTGAATCCAACTGCCAAATGCATAGAGCATGACCTGAGCGCCATTTTCCTCAGCCCACTGGATGTAGGTGTTGTGGTCGTTCTTCTCCCGATTCGCCATCAGCAGCTTGGCATCCGGCGCTACGCCGACGTAGCGACGCAATCCGGGAATGCCGCCCGACAAGATGCTGCATACTTGGGTGCCATGGCCATCCCGGTCAGGCGGGGCTTCGATTAGGTTTACACCACGGGTGTATTCGCTGCCGTTTGGGCCAAGCACTTTTTGTACTTTGCAGGAGCCCAAGGCGAGCAACACCTCTCCGATGTCTACTGTGCCGTTGCCGTTGCTGTCGTTGAGCAAGAAGAGGCGTTCGCCATAGGTTGGGTCGCTCTCCACAAACCCGCGCAAGGGGCCAAAATCCCTTTGGCTATTGCCGTTGGCATCGTTGTACAGCCAGTCTGTGGCAGCGTGAAAGGTGCTATCGTTGGTACCGGGGATGTTGTCGCTTGAGAAAGAGGCGGCGTCCACGAAATTGAGCAGTTCTATAGCCTCCGCTGAACCATTGCGGTTGAGGTCAACCGCATCAACACCAGGATCGAAGGCTCCATTGCTGTTCACATCCAGCCAGGAATATGTCCCGCCATCGGCGCGCCACAGGTCAGGGTGAAAGAAGTCCACCCCCGTATCGAAAACGGCGATGGTAACTCCGCGGCCGGTCAATGGCCAACCACTGGCGTCGAGCAAATTCCAAACTTGATTGGCGCGGATCTCGGGAATGCTCACGTCCAGTGCAGATGCGACGGCGGGTTTCCAGGTGGAATCTACGCGCTCCACTCCCGGCCACGTAGCCAGTCGCTCCAGCGCATCCCAAGGCACGCGTGCTCCGTATATCGTGCCGATGCGAGCGATTTTGCCCTGCGCACGTGCGAACTCAACACCGAGTTGCTTCTCCATCTGCGCTAGGTTGGGTTGCCAAAGACCGGAGCGGAAGCGGATGCTCACTTCCACCTTTTCGGACTGCAGGAGGTCGCGCAGGCGAGGTGGGGCATTCCCTGCGGCACGCATGGAGCGTAGCAAGCGCAGCGTGGAGTCCAGGACGTAGTGGTCTTCGGGCTCTTGGGCATGGAGCAGCGGAGACGCAACGCTGCCAAGCAGGACCAGGATGAACAAAAGGATCGGATACAGCCTGCTGGGCTGCCAGTGCGGGATATTTCGCTGAATCAGAGGTCTAGAATTCACGCGGCTCTTATCCATGGGCAAGTGTATTCTAACTGTAAACTGGATACTGTCCAAATGGTGGGCAGGGTCGTGACGAATAGACATACTTGCCATTCTATCATCGCTGTGGTATGCTTTGCGGCAGGCACAGGCCATTGCAGGAGGAGGCATTGCGGCATGAGCGTACAAGATCTCTACCGAGAGGTGCAGGAGGCTTTTGCACGGCGTTTTCCTGGCGCACCACCGCGCATTTTTCAGGCGCCAGGTCGGGTCAATCTCATTGGCGAACACACCGATTACAACGATGGCTTTGTGTTGCCGGTGGCCATTGACCGCCAAGTAGTGCTCGCGGCGCGGGCGCGGGAGGATCGGCAGGTCAGGCTGTGGTCGCTCCATTTCCAACAGGGCAGCGAGTTCTCGCTGGACGACATTGTGCCTGAGCCGTCTGCGCCCTGGAGCAATTATGTGCGCGGAGTGGCTTTGATGCTGCAGCGAGATGGCTTTGCGCTGCGAGGCATGGATGCCGTAGTTGCGGGGAATGTGCCGATTGGTTCTGGGCTTTCCTCTTCGGCCGCCATCGAGGTGGCTACGGCGGTAACTTTTCGCGACCTGTGCCATTTGGACATCGCGCCAGTGGCATTGGCTTTGCTCTGTCAACGAGCGGAGAACGAGTTCGTAGGCATGAAATGTGGCATCATGGATCAGTTCATTGCAGTGTTGGGACAGCGCAACCATGCCCTGCTGATCGATTGCCGCAGCCTGGGCTACGAGTTAGTGCCCCTGCCAGCGAGGGTTGCGATAGTGGTTTGCGATACGATGAAGCGCCGCGGCCTGGTGGATTCAGAGTACAATGCACGGCGGCAGGAATGCGAGCAGGGCGTGGCCATCTTGAGGCAGTATTTGCCCAGGATAAAGGCATTGCGGGATGTGAGCAGCCAGGACCTGGCACGCTATGGTCAGTCTTTGCCGCCCGTTGTGCGCAAGCGCTGTGCCCATGTAGTTAGCGAAAACGAGCGCACGCTGCAAGCTGTCGCCGTGCTGCGGGCAGGGCGAGTGGCAGAATTCGGTCGGCTGATGGATCAATCCCATGTCAGCCTGCGCAACGACTATGAGGTGAGTTGCCGAGAATTGGACTGCATGGTCGAGTTAGCCCATGCAACCCCGGGCTGCCTGGGAGCGCGGATGACCGGCGCAGGCTTTGGGGGATGCACGGTGAATCTGGTGCGAACGGAAGCAACGGCGGCCTTTGCACAGCAGGTGGCAGAGGGTTATCGGAAAGAAATGGGAGTGATGCCGGAGATTTACGTGTGCGAGGCTAGCGCAGGGGCAGGTAGCCTCGCATCCTGATCCCAGCTTCGCCCTCAGCCCTTCTCTCCGGAAAGGACGGGGAGTGGCTTTAGAGTTCGATTTCGGCGACTGAAGGAAGGATGTGGGTAGGGCGGTAGGGGTAGCGGTCTATGTCCTCGCGTTTGGTGACGCCGCTCAGAACGAGGATGGTTTCCATGCCGCTCTCGATGCCAGCGATAATGTCCGTGTCCATGCGGTCGCCAACCATGATGGTGTTTTCGGAGTGTTCCTGCAGGTAGCGCAGGGCGTTGCGCATCATTAATGGATTCGGCTTGCCGATGAAGTAGGGCTGGACGCCTGTTGCTTTCTCGATAACGGCAGCCATGGCGCCACAGGCAGGAGCGATGCCTCCCTCGGCTGGGCCACTGACGTCTGGGTTCGTGGCGATAAAGCGTGCTCCTGCAGCGACCAAGCGCACCGCTTGCGTGATTTTGTCATAACTATAGGCGGTCGTCTCGCCCAACACGACATAATCTGGGTTGTGCTCAGTGAGGATGTAGCCAATCTCGTGCAAGGCGCTGGTCAGTCCGCTTTCGCCGATGACGAAGGCAGTGCCCCTGGGACGCTGTGAGTGCAGGAATTGCGCCGTGGCCATGGCCGAGGTGAAGAACCGCTTGGCAGGGATGTTGAGCCCCAGTGCTTGCAGGCGATGCTGCAGGTCTAGCGGGGTGTAAATGGGGTTGTTGGTCAGGATGAGGAATTTGTGTCCACGGCTGATGAGTCGGTTAATAAAATCTTCGGCCCCGGGAATCACGGTATTCCCTGAGACGATGACGCCATCCATATCAATAATATAACTCTTGAGCGGAGCCTTCCTTCTCATACTGGATGCCCTACTCATAGCGTTACCTCCTTTTCTTCCCCCAATTCTTCCAGGTTGACCAGGCGTGCCCCGGTGACCTGGAGCAGATCACGGGGGCTCAAACTGAGATTAATGCCACGACAGCCAGCACTGATACACACTTTGGACAAGCCCAGGATCGCAGCATCAGCGTAGATCTCAAAGCCCTTGTGCAGGAGGCTGAGTGCCGAGATGCCTCCCACTTGGAGCCCGGTGAGCGCTTCTGCTTCTCTGTGCGTCGCCATGCGTAATTTTTTCTCCCCGACCTGCTTGGCCAGCAGTTTCAAATCCAAGGACTTGTCTCCGGGTACCATGACCAACAAGGGGCGTCCCCGTTCCCGGACGACTACGAGCGTCTTGTACACTTGGCTGACTGGCAGGTGGAGGACTTGAGCTACTTCCTCGGCGGAACGGATCTCGGGCGAGAATTCATGCGCCTCGTAAGGGATCTTTCTCGCTTCCAAAAAGCGCATGGAGTTGGTTTTCTGTTTCATAGCCGGCTCTGACCTCCGTTGCATTGCCCGAGCAGTAGGCATGGCTTTTTCAACTACTGGATTATATCGGAAGCAGAAAGCAGGTGCAAATGGGAAAGAAACCTGGTTTTCTTGGGTAGCGCTAGCGCACAATCCTGCCCAGGAGGGACCAGGGGCCAGTATGCGTGATCTCCACCGTTACCAACTGGCCACGGCGGTCAGCAGCGTCCGCGAAAAAAACTAACTTATTGGTTACAGTGCGCCCTCTCCATCGGCCACGATGCTGTTCCTCGACCAGCACTTCTACGCATTGTCCCAGCAGGGCAGCGTTGATTTCGCTGGAGATTTGGGTCTGCAGTTCTTCCAGCAAAGCGCGCCGTCTTTCTTTTTCCTCGGGCGGCACGTCATCGGGCAAGCGTGCGGCGGGCGTCCCCGGTCGTGGGGAATACTTGGCGATATGCACGGCGTCAAAGCGCAAAGACGCTATCAGATCGCAAGTGGCTTGGAATTGTGCGTTGCTTTCGCCGGGGAAACCCACGATGACATCGGTGGCGATGCTGCAGCTTGGTATACGCTCACGAATGGCGGCGATCAGGCTACGGTATTGCGCCACTGTGTAGTGGCGACCCATGCGTTGCAGGATGAGGTCGTCACCGGACTGCACGGGCAGTTCAAAATGGGGGCAGACCTTGGCGGAATTGGCCACGGTTTCGATCAATTTCTGGCTCATGTCGCCGGGATGGGAGGTGAGAAAGCGGATGCGCCAGAGTTCTGGTATTTCTTCGAGGGCAACGAGGACATCGGCCAAATCTGGTGCACCAGGAGGCAGATCCTGTCCATAGGCATCCACGTTTTGTCCCAGTAGGGAGACCTCGCGCACGCCATTTTGCACCAGCCCGCATACCTCGGCGACAATCTCCGGCAGGAGGCGGCTGCGTTGTCTGCCACGGCGCAGGCGCACGATGCAGTAGGTGCAGTGGTGGTCGCAGCCATAGGAGATAGGGACGTAGGCGCAAACCGGCAGAGCAAGGGGATATGCCTGTGGCTCTGGTACGGCAGCCAGGGACTGGCGGGCGAATTGGAGCAGCCCCTCGATGTCCGAGGGTTTGAAGAAGGCGTCCACGTAGGGGAAGCGAGCAGACAGGGTTTGTTCGTTGTCGACGAAGCAGCCCATGACCACGATACAAGCGCGCGGGTTGCTGCGCCGCAGGTGCTTCAGGGAACTCAACCGACCAACCACTTTATCTTCAGCGCTTTGGCGCACGACGCAGGTAAGCAGGATCACCAAGTCTGCTTCGGTGGGTTGTGGGATTGGACTGAATCCCATCTCCGCTAAGCCATGTTCAATGCGCATGGCGTCGGAATCGTTCATCTGGCAGCCGATGGTCCAGAGATAGTAGCGTTTCATAGAGCGTAATTTAGCGGGGGTTAGGCGATTTGTCAAGAGTTAGTTCGGTAGCATTGTTTTCGTTTTTTGACGCGGTTGTGGTACAATTGAGACGAAAACGGTTTTGTGGAGGATGTCCATGATTCCATTACGCGATATCAACCCCAGACGTCGCTTCCCGTTTGTTACGCTTGGCATTATCTTCTTCAATGTGCTGGTCTTTCTCTATGAGTTCACGTTGCCCTCTGCCAGAGCACTTGAGGCGCTGGTTAATACCTGGGGTTTGGTGCCCTATCGGTTGGCCCAGCTCGATTTCACTGCGATTCTGACCGTGTTCACTTCCATGTTTCTGCATGGAGGTTTCATGCATCTGGCAGGCAACATGCTCTATCTGTGGATCTTTGGCGACAATATCGAGGCAGCGCTTGGGCCTTTGCGCTTTCTGATTTTCTACCTGTTGTGTGGCGTGGGAGCGGCTGTGGGGCAGGTGCTGATGGATACGACTTCCACGGTTCCCATGGTTGGGGCAAGCGGTGCTATCTCGGGAGTGCTGGGGGCTTATTTGATGCTCTATCCCCATGCAGAGGTTGAGACATTGATCCTGTTTGGGTACTTCATGCGCCTGGTCAGGATGCCAGCGTTGATCGTGCTTGGATTGTGGATTGTGACGCAGTTGCTGAGCGGGGTCTTGTCCCTGGGCATGCAAGCCACAGGAGGCGTGGCGTGGTTTGCGCATATCGGGGGATTCCTTGCTGGCGTGGCGTTGGTGGGTTTGTTCAGACGAAAGCGGTGGTGGGAATAATGGTCAAAGCGGGGCATACGCTGTACCAATTGCAACTTCTGGACACGGAGCTTGCTGAGCGATCGAGCAAACTGCGCGAGGCCGAGGCAATGCTTGGGGAGAGCGCAGAACTGATTGCGACACGCAAGGCTTATGAACAGGCGAATCAAGAATTGGGCAATTGGCGCAGCCGGCTCCGCGATTTGGAGTTCGACCTGCATCGGCTTACCGAGAAACTCGCTGCAACCGAACAGCGTTTGTACGGAGGGCAGGTGACCAATCCCAAAGAGCTGCGTGGGCTGCAGCAGGATCAAGAAAACCTGAAGCGTGCGCAGCAAAAGTTGGAGGACGATGTCCTGGTGGCCATGACCCGCGTTGACGATTTGGAGAAGCAAGTTCGTGAATCGCAAGCACGATGGAAAGCGGTTGAGGCTAAGTGGCAGGCGGATCAAGAGCACTTGTCGCAGCAAATTAAGCAGTTGCGCGGCAGGATCGCCACAGCGAAGAAACAGCGGGCAACGCTGATAGCATGCCTGGAGCCGGCTACGCGTGCACTGTACGAGGAATTGCTGCGCAAGAAGGGTGGACGGGCAGTTGTCTTGATGGTGGATCAGATGTGCCAGGGCTGCCGTGTGATGGTACCAACCAGCAAAGCACAAATAGTGCGGCGGGGTCAGGAGTTGGTCACCTGCACGAATTGTGGGCGAATCCTGGTTGTGGAAGGATGAAATCAAGCCAGCAGAAAAGCCTGGCTTGTTGGTAAATCCCGGTTCATTTACGACGGGGTAAATGATTACGTGGAGGTAAAAAGATGCATCGAATCATTGTGCCGCAGAAAGATGAATTTCCGCGTTCAGCGGATGTCGTCGTCATTGGTGGGGGGATCATTGGTTGTGCGACGGCGTTCTATGCCACTCGGGCAGGGTTTGATACCGTGGTTCTGGAACGCAGGGATGGCCTTGGGACATTGACTACGGCGGCCTCGGAAGAGTGCTTCCGGGCGCAGTTTGATGAGCCTGAGAACGTGAAAATGATGCAGGAAAGCATCGCAGTGTTCGAGAATTTTCCCGATGTGGTGGGCGTCCCGGATTGCGACATCCATATTCATCAGCAAGGCTATCTGTTCTTGACCATGGAAGAGCACAGGGTGGAATTGCTGAGGAAACGGGTGGAGCATCAACACCGCATCGGGTTGCTGGATGTGGAGTTTCTCGAAGGGGACGAGGTGAGACGACGGTTTCCTTACGTAGGGCCTGATGTGTTGGCAGCGACTTTTCGGGCCAAGGATGGATGGCTATCCGCTCATGAATTGACCTATGGTTTTGCCAAGGGCAGCAGCGCATTTTTTGCCCTGCGCACAGAGGCTACAGGCATTCGCTTGGATGGGCAGGGGGTGGCAGCGGTGATGACAACGCGTGGAGAAATCGCAACTCGTTGCGCCGTGATTGCCGCTGGGCCATTTTCGGGGGTCGTGGCTTCCTGGGTGGGGTTACAGCTACCCCTGACCAACCTGCGCCGGCAGAAGGTCGTGATAGGGAATCTCCCTATTGTGCCGCGCGATGCCCCGATGCACATTGATGCGGATATGGGGCCCTATTGGCGGCCAGAGGTGGGAGGGGCAGCGCTGGGTTGGGCCTTGCCTGAAGAGCCGAGCGAACCGATGGAGCAGGTGCCTACAGATTGGACATTTCCGGCTGTTGTCCTGGACGGCGTATCCCGACTTGTGCCGTTTTGGCAGGAGGTGGCCGAGAAGTTGACGCGCGAGAATGTGTTCCTGAGCGCAGGGCAATACACTTGTACACCGGACAACAAGCCGATTATCGGGCCATGCCCAGACATTCCTGGGTTGTATTTCAACCTTGGGTATGCCGGACATGGCATCATGGCCAGCGCAGGTGGGGCAAGGCTGCTGGTGGATCTGATCCTCGATCCTGCTGCCAATGCCCGAAACCCCTTCCGCTACGAGCGATTTATCGAGGAAGGCACGTGCATTTCTGCAGAGTGCATGATCATTTGAACCCGTGATAGGATGATGATGGCTTTAGGCAATCCATACGTTGTGGAACGCCCGCTGACGGAGGGTGACCTCTCTGTTGGTCGCTACGAGGCATTGGCGGGAGTCGTACAGACGCTGAAAAGGGGACGGCGGCTTGTCCTGGTCTATGGACCGACGCGTATGGGCCGGACCTCTTTTCTTTGGCAGTTGGCCAAGGAACTGGCTCCTGATTTCGTCCCGGTATACGTGAATCTGAGTTGGCCCAAGGATGGCAGTGCAGAGAAGGCGATCCAGGAATTCCGGGCTAAGGTGGAGGGGGAACTGGGCAAAGCGTCGGAGCAGGCGGCTCTTGGCTCGTCCGATGGTGGCAATGGAAGCGCGACAGGAGAAGGCGCTGTTCCCTCTTCCAGTGCCATGCAGGGGCGCAAAGTAGTGATCCTGACCGATGGCCTGTCCGTGGTTGACCTGAGCGGCGAGGCGGGCATGGAGTGGGTAGCGCGTTGGCAGGAGTGGATGAATGCCATGCCCGCTCTGCATTGTGTCCTAGCCATCGAGGGAGTCAGGCCAGAGGCCGGGGTCTTTAACAATGTGGCGTTGTCGTCGTTGCCCTCGTTTGAGTTAGAGGGGCTGAGTTTGGATGAAACCGAGAGGTTGCTGCTGAAGCCAGTCCAAAGCCAGATGAGCTATGAGTTTGAGGCAGCGCGTCGCATCTGGCAATTGACTTCAGGCCATCCTTATTTTGTGCAGCTCTTTGGTTATGTGCTGTTTGAGGCTCGTTCAGGCAGAGGGCGTTTGGGATTGCACGACGTGGAAAAGGCTATACCGGATGTGCTGGCTGCTGGCGAGGCAGTCATGAAGCGCATGTGGGAGAGTTGCTCGCCCGAAGCCAAGATTCTAGTCGCTCTTGCAAACGAGTTGCGAGGGCGTCACGGGGTTGTCATGCAACGAGATTGGCACGATGCGGCCCAACAAAAGGGATTGGAATTGTCTGATGCGGTGTTCGAAAGGGGTGTGGCTGAGCTATTGGCCAGGGGTATCCTGCAGCGTCTTAGCGCGGACAGTTACCGCTTCAGTTTAGATTTGTTTCGCCTCTGGATAGGCAAGGAGAAAACATATCCGCTGCTTTTGACAGGGAAGGGAAGGCAATTCACCTTGGCGGCGCGGCGTTCCGGTCCCTGGCCTGCTTTCCAATGGAGCACCATTGCATTATGGCTGGCTGGTTTGGCACTGGTGATCGGTGTGGTTATGTTGTGGAACATGCGCGGTACGGCTGAGCGGATGATTATGGGAACGTCGCCCACCGCTACTCCTCTTCCATTCGCCACGCGCGCCACTTTGGAGATTGGACCTGCTTTGGAACGCATTGCCTACATGGCCAAGAGCAATCCAGATGCAACGTGGGACATCTGGGTGATGCGTGGGGATGGGTCCGATCCCCGGTGTTTGACCGATGACCCAGCGAACGATATGGCTCCGACCTGGTCGCCGGATGGCAAATACATTGCCTTCGTTTCGGATCGGGAGGGCAACAAGGAAATCTATGTGATGAAGGCAGATGGCACGCAGCAGGTCAACCTCACGCAACATCCCTCCGAGGATTGGACGCCTTCCTGGTCGCCAGACGGGAAGCACATCGCCTTTGCTTCCTATCGCGATGGCAACTGGGAGATCTATGTCATGGAGGCTGATGGGTCAAATGTGCAGCGTTTGACGCGGAACACGGCAGCGGACTATGCGCCATGCTGGTCTCCAGATGGGCAAAAGATCGCCTTCCAATCGAACCGCGATGGCAATTGGGAGATTTATGTGATGAACCGCGATGGCTCAGGATTGCAACGCCTCACGGAGGACGAAGCCACGGATTCTTCTCCAGCCTGGTCTCCGGATGGGACTCTGATTGCATTCGAGAGCTACCGCGATGGCAACATGGAAATCTACCTCATGTCCCTCGATGGTTCGGAGCAGCGCAATATCACCAACGACCCCTACTCAAACGAGCACGGGCCAGCGTGGGCCAGGCGTGGCACGAGGCTATTGTACTACTCCAGCCGCGATGGAGGGTGGGATATCTTCTCCATCAGACCGGATGGGACGGAGAAGGACAACCTGACGCTGAGCCCTGCTTTGGAGCAAAGGCCGGTTTGGAATGAGAAGGGATAAGATGTAAAAACGGAAAACGGAAGGCGTGAGGTAGGTGGGTCAGTGGGGGAGGTTTGGGATTAGTTTTTGCTGGACCTGATCTTTGGTCAGGTTGGAGATGACCAGGAGTTTGTGTCTGGAGGTTTGTCCGGAGAGGATTTTTACCTGACGTCGGGGGATGTCCAGCACCTGCGCCATAAAGGCAAGCAGGGCAGCATTGGCGGCGCCTTCCACGGGTGGCGCCTTTAGGCGTATGCGCAGCGCATTGCCATATGTGCCAGCGATTTCATCCCTGGGCGAGCGTGGCACCACGTGAACGGCCACGATGACGCCTTGTTGGCTTTCGCGAATGATTTGCCCTAGAGTCTCCTTGCTCATTGTGAGCGTCCTGCCCATATGGTTCATGCTTCGCTGTGTTCAGCATGAGAGGTGAGCAGCGCTCAAAAGATGAGCGAAGTGATGAAACGCTGCAGCAACTCGAGTAGGACGAGTGCTATGATGGGCGTGACGTCCAGGCCGGCAACAGGCGGGATCAAACGCCGCAAGGGAACCAGGATTGGTTCTGTGATCTGATAGACGAGCCGCACGAGCACATTGCTTGGATCAGCATTGATCCAAGAAAAGAGCACACGCAGGAGAATGGCCAAGTCAAGCACCCAGAAGACCATGTTTATGAGGCGATATAGGCTTATCATGCTTCGTTCACTCCTCCCAAAATGCGTGATTTCTGGTAAGCAGCCCACACAGCACGCGATACGACGGTGCGCAACCCGCCTTTCTCCAGTTGGTATAGTGCTTCGGCTGAGGTTCCGCCCGGAGAAGTAACCATGTTCCTCAGTTCAGCAGGATGCATTTGCGACATTTTAGCAAATAGCGCTGAGCCTAGGACCGTCTGTTGTACGAGTTGCTGAGCAACACGCCGCGAAAAGCCAAGGTGCACACCGGCGTCTATAAGCGCCTCCATGAACAGGAAGACATAAGCAGGGCCAGTGCCACTGAGGGCGGTGGCCATATCCAAGTAGTCCTCATCTTCGACATACAGTTCTTCGCCTAGTGCAGCAAGGATGGATCGTGCCTGAGCCCGCTGCTCTGCGCTGACCTGTTGTGAGGCGGTCCAGACTGTCATGCCCGCTCCTACTTGCGCCGGAGTATTGGGCATGGAACGCACAATGGCATCGTGGGATAGCCCACACCGAATGGTATTGATCCTGGCTCCCGCGACGATGGACAACACAAGGCTTCTGGGTGGGATATGCCCTTGCAGTTCTCCGAGGACTTTGGGCAAAACCTGGGGTTTGACCGACAGAATAACGATGTCCGCTTGTGCGGCGGCTTCTCGGTTGGCAGTGGTTCCTCTTATGCCGTAGCGTTCCTGGAGTTCACGGCCACGCTCTGCACGCGGGCCGCTGGCGATGATGCGGTCAGGCGAGAGCAACTTCTGGGTCAAGATTCCTTTGATCATGGCCTCAGCCATTATGCCGCTGCCGATGAAGGCGAGGTTGGAATTGTTCAGCATCTTTCTGTACCCCTATTTGTAGTGTTTGGCATCCATTGGCACAGCATTGTGCTGAATAGCGGTCTCCCCCGCGATGACCATGATGCAGATCTGCTTCGTTCAAGGCAGAGACTTGCGATAAATAGACCAGGTATCAATCCTGATAGATGCGGTGGTTTTTTACCAGGTGTCACATTTGGCCTCGAGATGCGAAATGGATATAGCGAGGTACATTATAGCACCACCTCGATACCCAGGCCTAATTCAGCGGCGCGTTGTAGGATCAGTTGCGCCACAGAAATGTCCTGCACCGCATTGCCCACCGATTTGAAAAAGGTAATCTGCTGGGGATCCGTCCGACCAGGGCGAATACCCGCCGCCACCTGTCCGATCTCGGCGGCGAGATGCTCGCGAGTGATCAGCCCCTGGTTCAGAGGGATAATCAAA
The DNA here is from genome assembly GCA_014360905.1 of Chloroflexota bacterium. NCBI lineage: Bacteria > Bacillati > Chloroflexota > Chloroflexota bacterium. Next base: position 42,823 of record JACIWW010000009.1, on the reverse strand, counting down.
TCGCCGGCTTCAGCCAGGCAGGCATCTACGTTATCCACGATAACCCGTGCGCGTTGGACGGTCGCAGCAGGAATCTCTTGCATCTCCGGGGTAAAAGCACCAATGCCGTTGATATGCACACCGGGTTTTAGATGGGCATCGTCAAAGAGGGGAGTTTTGCTCGTGGTGGCGGTGCAGATGATGTCAGCCTCGCGCACCGCTTCATATGGCGAGGAGGCGGTGCGGATGTGAGAAGGGATGTGTCCACCACGTGTGGACATCTCAGCGATGAAACGTTGGACAGCCTGGGGATTGAGGTCATAGACCCAGACCTCTTGGATATCGCGCACCGCGCAGACTCCTTCCAACTGGGTTCGTCCCTGTGTTCCTGCACCAAAGATGGCGACTACGCGGGCATCAGGGCGAGCCAGCAAACGAGTGGCTACTCCTGAAGCAGCACCGGTGCGCAGGGCAGTCAGGTATCCCCCTTCTATCACGGCTATGGGTGCGCCAGTTTGGGCATCGTTAACGATGACAAGAGCATGGATGGTTGGCAAACCCATTTTGATGTTATAAGGGAACACAGTCGCAATTTTGGCACCCAGACCATCTGTACGCGCCAGGTAAGCCGGCATGTACAGGACGACACCTTCTTGCTTTGGTACGTGAAGTGCTAGACGCACGGGAACAGTGGCTTCGCCCTGCGATAGTTGGATATAGGCTGTTTGGACTGCATCAATGGCTTCAGCCATAGTTACGGCACGTTGTACATCTTGACGGGATAGAATACGGATCATAGGACGTTTCCTCGCTCAGAAATGGCTGCTTGCTTCTCTAGGGGTGCGATGGAACCGCGCCCCTATTGCTTTATAGGTTCAGACCTCGGTGTTTGTCCGCAATAGTGGCTGCCAGTCTATCCAAAGCCTGAAAATCTGCTTCCCTGGGGAATCCCTTACATAGGACAGGATCCAGAACCTCGACCTCCAGGTTGGGGATCAAGACGGCAATTTGTTCGATAACCTTGCTGCTCCAGCCGTAAGAACCAATGATGGTCGCGAATTTCAGTTTGGGTCGCAGTGCGTTGGCTAGATAGGCAGCGTAGAATACATTGGGATGTGGACCGATGTGCACCGTGGGTGTGCCGATGACCATGGTGGCAGCGTCCACCAGGGCAATGGCCAACTTGCCGATGTCGGTGGCGGCCAGATCGAACTGGTGTACCGTGATGCCTCGTTCAGCCAGTGCACCGACCAAGTGTTCCACCATCCTCCTAGTACTGCCATGCATGGAGACGTAAGGCAAGACCACGATATTCTTAGGCTTTTCTGAAACCCAATCTCGGTATGCATCCAGGATAAAAGACGGACGGTCGTAGATTGGGCCGTGGCTGGGGGCAATCAGGTCAATATCACGCCCCTCAATCTTCTCCAGATTCTTGCGGATGACCTTGCGGAAGGGCATCATGATCTCTGCATAGTAGCGTTTGGCTGCTTCATAGACGCGCCACTCATCGGTGACGTACAGGTCAGTCGTGGCGAGGTGCGAACCAAAGAAATCGCAGGTGAACAGAATGCGCTCCTCCGGCAGGTAGGTCACCATCGTCTCTGGCCAGTGGACCCAAGGCGTATGAATGAACTCCAGTGTCCTACCACCCAATGATAGAGTCTCACCGTCTTCCATGGTGAGGATTCTTTCTTCTGGAATGCAGAGGAGATCCACAAGCATTCCCTTGCCCTTGGGCGTGGTAACGACTTGGGCGTTCTCGTATTTATCCAGGACGTGGGGGATGGCTCCGGAGTGATCTTGCTCGGCGTGGTGTGCGACGACATAGTCCAGGCGTGGCACGTTTTCTAACTGGTGCATGAGGATGTGCGTCATTGTCGGGTCAACAGTGTCCAGCAGTGCTACTTTATCTCTTCCTTGGACTAGATAGGCGTTGTAACTGGTCCCGTCGGGCAGGGGAATCAAGGAATCAAAGAGCCGGCGGTCCCAATCAACAGCTCCCATCCAATACAGATTCTCCCTTATCTTTCTTGCTTTCATTATGTGCCTCCTATTGCACATAGTTGATCTAATAGCGAAGCCAGGCCTGCTCTCCAACTCGGACGAAAATCCATTTGAGTCGGACTGGCTATTCATATTTGTTCACTTAGAACGGATTGTCCGGCATGGCGGACTTGATAGCGTGTTCGATTTCCGCATCGGACGCGCCCTGGTCTCTCATCTCTCTGGCACGCAGCAACTGTCTGCCTAGATCAAAGTTCATGTTCAGGGACTTCATCAGTCGGTTAGCATACGCCTGTCGGAGTTCCTGGCGATGTTCGGGCAGGACGACGGCTTGAAGCTGAGGGAGAATTTGCTGCAGGAGGGCTGCCTCATCAGGGTCATGGGGCTGAAGGATCTCGATGAGATCGTTGATCTCTGCCTCGCCAAAAGAAGGTGCGCGCACAAGATAGTCGAGGGCCGCGTTGTAAGCCCCTAGGAACAGCGAGACCTTGAGGAGTATCTCGTTCTGGGGAGTGGGATGGGACATGTAGTAGTCGCCTAACTGCACGATGAGCAGGTTGATCTGGGTCATGCCTTGCACAATCTTATTCATTTGAGTTTCCATATTGGCTGGCCCTCCTTATGGCCTCCAAAACTACGGTTGCTAACGACTCGCTACATAATGTTTTACGCAATCCGTTTCTCCTGCTGGAAGGACACGTGTGTGGAATTCAATTTGCTCTGCAACTATGTGCATTGGTTGTCAAGATGCTCCTAATTTTCGTTATTATAAGGCAGGAATGAAGATGCGTCAAAAGCAGAGGGACATCAGCGTAGAGCCAACATGGCGGCGAAGCGACCGGTACGGCCATGCTCCGCACGATGGGAGAAGAATTCGGCGGTGTGGCAACTGGTGCACAGTCCGCTATCCTCGATTTGTGTCACGCCTAGGTCTTGTAACTGCCGACGCACTGCCCCAGGCAAGTCGAAATGGACTGTTCCATTTGGCTGGGGTAGCAGGAGGTCGCTGCCAGCCCCAAAGGCTTGCTCGACTTGCGCCACCACTTCAGGACCGACTTCATAGCAGCAAGGGCCGATGGCTGGGCCGATGCCGGCAACGAGATGGCATGGGTTGCAGGCAAATGCCTGCCGCAATGCTGCCACGGTATTCAACACTACGTCAGCAAATAGGCCGCGCCAGCCGACATGCACCAAGCCAATGGCGTGGCGTGATGGATCGTAGAGCATCAACGGCACGCAATCAGCAAAGCGCAGCAAGAGGGCAGTGCCGCGCTCCGCACTGACGAGGCTATCGGTTGCCGGCATGATGGTCCCCCACTGGGCAGCACCGACGACGGCTACGTGTTCGCCATGCACTTGGCGGGCAGTAACGACGGTGTCCGCTTTGATGCCCAAGGTCTGGAAGATGCGCTCATGGTTGGACTGCACGGCTGTGTCATCATCCCCGATGAAATGCCCCACGTTGAGGCTCTGGAATGAGCCTTGGCTGGTCCCGCCTATGCGTGTGAAGACAGCGTGCAATAGTTCTTCGTAGTGGGTCAAGGAAGCAAATTGATAGAAGACGATGCTGTTTGCTATGCGTCGAATCATGCTTGCGGCCACTGGTCGAGGATGATGCGACATAATTCTTGTCTTTCTTCTTCGCTGGCGAAGGTGCTGCGTGCGGCAGTCAGCACGGTATGCTGAATTTCTGACAAACCCCAACCAAATTGCCTGACTAGTTTTCCATACTCCTGGGTCAGCGTGGTGTTGGAAGTAGTGCGGCCATCGGTATTCACGGTAACGGGCAGGCCAAGTTTCAGGTAACGGTCAATAGGATGCTCGGCTAAACTGTTCACGGCGCGTGTTTGCACGTTGCTGGTGGGGCACATCTCCAGGCTGATGTGGTTTTCCCGCACCGGGGCGAACAGCGTGGGGTCTTCTTCCAGATGGACGCCATGGCCTAGACGCTGCGCCCTCAGCAGATGGATGGCTTCGCGGATGCTCTCTGCTCCAGCAGCTTCACCAGCGTGGACAGTACGTGGCATGCCCACGCCGCGTGCCAGGCGGAAGGCGGTACGGTGAGGAAAGCCACTGTGTTCCGCTTCATCAGCAGCCAGGTCCAGCCCTACTACTTTGCCCGGGCACCAGTTTTGGATGGCATACTGGGCTACTTCGTGGCTCAGTGCCGATGGGTCATGGCGCAGGCAGCAGATGATTTGTCCCGTGCGTACGCCAAAGTCCGTGCGAGCTGCCTGAAGCCCTGCTGCGACGGCATCAATGACTTGTTGCATGGAAAGGCCGCGTCGTATGCATAACTGAGGGGCATAGCGGATCTCGGCATAGACGATGTGCTCTGCTGCCATATCCTGTACCAGTTCGTAGGCCACACGCTCCAGAGCAGGGGCTGTCTGCAGCACTTGCAGCGCTGTCACTACGCGCGTCAGATAATCAGCCAGGTTTTCACAAATAGGGGGTGCGATGAGCGCTGCCTCCAGGTCGTCTGGCAGGTCAATGCCCTGTTCTTCGCCCAGTTCGCGCACTGTTTGCGGGCGAACGGATGTGTCGAGATGCACGTGCAGTTCAATTTTGGGTAGATAGCGGATGGTTTCTTCGGTTAGGGTCATGGTTTCTATTAATGCTCCTGTGTGAGAAAGTGCATAGGAAAACGGAAGGCGTGTGTTATGGCTGCATGCGGATAAAGCTCCATGGTAGAGGTTCATCGGCTTGGCGCGCACGGGTGTAGTGCTCGCTCTGCAAGCCATGTTCGGACAAGGCTCTTTTCCAATCGGACAGCGATGGCGCGTGTAAGGAAGCCAAGACCGCGCCAAGTCGCCGGTCGCCACGTGCCAGCACGGCTTGTACCGTAGCCCAAGCCAGGCTCTCCGATGCCATGCGCACGTTGATGTCCTGTAAGGCGTTCTGGAGCCAGCGCAGGCGGCGTTGCAGTGTAGTGGTGGGGGCCATAGCCTGCCGTTCGAAAGGCGTGTGGGCTTTGGGCACAAAGGGTGCAACACTGACTAGGACACGCCCGCGAAAGGCAGTGCTCACTTGCTGCACCAGTGAGACAATGGCCTGTATATCTTCCTCCTCTTCGCCAGGAAGCCCCACCATGAAGTACAGCTTCAATTCACTGAATCCATAGCGCGAGGCTTGCTCCGTAGCATAAAAGATGTCCTGGGTGGGGATCCTTTTGTTGATGGCTCTGCGCAGTCGCTCCGAACCTGCTTCAGGCGCTATCGTGAGGGTACGAGAGCCACTGGCTGCCAGTGCTGCGAGCAGCGCTTCGGGCAGTGGGTCAACACGCAGCGAAGACACAGAGAGCTGCATGCCCATGTCTTGCAAACCGCTCACCAGTTCCTCAATTTGTGCATAATCGGATACTGCGGCGCTGACTAAGCCGACTTTGGTGCGGAATCTCTGCCCCCAGCGCGCCTGTTCGAGCAGGTTTGCCGCACTGCGCTCACGGGGCGGTCGGTACAGACAGCCTGCCAGACAAAAGCGGCAGCCCCGTCCACAACCTCGGGCAATCTCCATCAGGTGCATGTCGCCAAACTCGGTGGCATGGGTGAAGATGCGCGTATGGGTCGGGTAGAGGTCGAGGTTGCGCACCCATTGGCGTTGGATACGGAGTGCGGGAGGACTGGCATCCCGCTTGGTTGGCACGTACACGCCAGGTATCTCGCTCAGCACTTGCAGCAATGCGGCTCGGCAGCCCGTGATGCCTATGTGCAGCGCATCCAGGAGGCGAGGCAGAATCTCCTCTACTTCACCAATGACGAACGCATCGCACAGTTCAGCCAAAGGCTCGGGATTGGCCGACACAGCAGGCCCCCCGGCAAGCAGGAGAGGGAAACTCTCGTCGCGTTCGGCGGCTGATGGAGGAATGCTGCTGCTGTGCAGCAATGCGACAAAGTTGAGATAATCCAGTTCGAAGGAGAACGAAACTGCGATAACAGCAAATTCGTTCAGCGGTCGTTGGGTTTCCAGGGAGAGTGGAGCGGGCATGCATTGCAGCCGCCGGTAACCGCAGAAGACGCGTTCGCAGACAATGTCGGGACGTGTATTCAGCATGTAATAGAGGGCATGCATGGCTAGGCTGGACATGCCCACGTAGTACGTATTGGGGTAGAGCAGAGCAATAGGGAGCTTGCCACCCCAATCTTTGATGGCTGCTCCCTGCTCAAGAGCCAATATGCGCTTTGTTGCTGCGATCGCTGCCCATTTCATTGCGCTAATATGCGAAGAGGGGTTGCATGGTTTCTCCCTCGTGGATGCGGCGGATGGCCTCGGCGAAGAGCGGAGCTACGGATAGGATTTCCATACAAGGGATGCGCTTCTCTGGCGGGATGGGGACGGTGTTCGTGGTAACGATGGATTTGATTTCAGGCATGGCTTTGAAGTTCTCGATCGCTGGGCCGCAGAAGATGCCGTGAGTGCAGACAAGTGTGGCTTGTTCCACGCCATAGTTGCGCAACAGTTTGATTGCTTCGATCATGGATGTGCCTACGGCGATTTCATCATCAATGAGGATGACTTTCTTGCCGCGCACTTCGCCAATCAGCCCTTCTGTTACTACCGTGGTGTCATCAATGCGCTTCTTACTGACAGCAGCCACAGGCAAGTGCAATTCCCGCGCTAGTTCAGCAGCTCTTTTGGCGTGCCCGATGTCTGGAGTGACGATCACTGTGTCGGTTAGGTCTTTATCACGGAAGTAGCTGGCAAATACCGGCATGGAACTGAGGTGATCCGTGGGCACGCTGAAGAAGCCATGTACCTGTGGGGAATGCAGGGTCATGGTCAAGATGCGCTGTGCGCCAGCGGTAACGAGCAGGTCTGCGATGAGCCGACCAGCGATGGAGATGCGCGGCTCATCCTTCTTGTCGGAGCGGCTATAAGAGTAATAGGGTATAACGGCGGTAACGCGCTTGGCCGAAGCAGAACGGGCAGCGTCGAGCATCAGGAGCAGTTCGAGAACGCGGTCGCTCACCGGGGGTGGGTAGAAGGGTTGGATGATGAAAACATCGCGCTCGCGCACAGGCTCTTGTAATTGGACGTAGAGGTTGTCATTGTGAAAATGACGGGTGACCGAAGGGCTCAGAGGTATGCCACGCAGGGAACAAATTTCCTCAGCCAATTCACGGTGTGCGCTTCCGCTAAAGACACAGATGTCGCTTTCCATCATCGCCTCCTTTCTAGCCAGAGCGTGCTGACGCACATAGGATCATGCTATTTTCAGTGCAGGGATAATATAACGAAACAGACAGAGCAAGTCCAAACCAAGGAATGCCGTGTAGAGCAGCACGGGCGGCAGCCATTGCCAACGGGTGGGCAACCAGCCAGCGGCAGCGAAAAAGGCAATGGCCGGCGCGAGCACGGCCAGAGTCCACTTGTGCATATCCCCACTCAGCAGTCCTTGAATGAGCAGAAGCAAGCTGATCAACAGCAAAACAATGGTCAACCAGCGCGCAGTTGATGGCCGCAACAGTTCTTGCAGGCCAAGGGCTGCTCCCAGGGACAGTGCACCCACAGCGGTGAACAGATAACGACCTTGATGCTGTACGAACTTGAGGTTATAGGCAAAATAGGTCAAAGTGCTGAGCAAAGCGACGACCGCCATCAACAGCAATGCGTTTTTTTGAACTGGGGTCAATTCTATTTGTCCTTGTCTCAGCCGGATGAGGAAGAGGACACAGCCGATTCCGATCACGGCCGTGAACAGCGCCAGCGCTAAGTAGATACGCTCGTCAACGGGCACACCCATCCAGCCAAATTGAGCCCAAAAGCTGTTGAAGGTCGTGCGGATGAAGCGCTGAGCAAAGGACAGCGGCCCTATTTGCGCCCACAGCTCTGCAGTGCGCAACTGTCCTGCTACGATGGCGTCATGCCGTTGCCACCCCAGGATGTCCATTCCGCCATAGAGCAATGCGTTGCGCACAAACCATGGCGCAGCGATGAGCAGGGCGAGTGCGAACACATATAGCAGGTAGCGCCCTTTCGCCAGCGGTTTTGTGACGGAAAGTGCGCATGGGGATTCCTGCTGCCACAGAATGGACATAACAACTGCGCCTATGGCCAGCAGGTAAATCGTAGTCTTAGTCAGAAGCACTAGTCCTAGCAGGATGCCGGTGAGCAAAGCGCGTCTGGGTGCAAGCCCTTCCTGGATGGTACGCACGGACAGGTATAGCATCAACAGCATGAGAAGCTCAGCCAGGGCATCGTTGTTCATCGCGGCGGTTATGGCTAAGTGCATGGGCACAACGGCGACGAAGGCTGTGGCAGCCAAGGGAATGAATAGGCTGCGGGGGAAGATAGCCTGGATCAGGCAGTATGTAACCAATAGTATGCCTGCCCCTGTAGCGACGGAAAAGAGCCGCAACGCTAGGAACTGTGCCGCGAAGGGCAGGCCTGCTGTAAGGCGGTACAGGATAGCTGCCAGCACGTAGTACAGGGGAGGCTGGTGGAATTCGTAGCGGATGGGGGCGATGGACATGTGCGGCGGGAACTTGTTTGTCTTGATCTCCTCTAGATATTGAGCGGGATAATCGCCTGGCTGCAGTACGGGGAATTGGTGCTGCTCTGCGACATACTGGATATAGTTGAAATGAGCCGGCTCATCGGGAGCTTGCCATTTGGGCGTCTGCCAGGCATAGAGAGTGGCCACAGCAAGGTAAAAGAGCAGGATCAAGAGGAAGAAGGGATGGATGGACTTGTTCCGTGCTATAGGCCAGTCATCTTTTGACAGGTCAGAATGGCTAACGGCGCTCATAATAGCCCCGGATGTCGTTCCAGCGCACGCGTAGGACATCGCGCAAGTTGCGCCATGAATCCCTCAGGGGATGGACTTTGCTTTCCGTGCCATAGTACCAGTACACAGGGACTTCGGCGATCTCGTAGCCCCATTTACGGGCCAGAAATAGGATCTCCACGTCAAAGCCGGTGAGCACGGCGCCTTTGACGACGCCAGCCTTGGGACCATAGAGCTGCATGTGCTCAAACAGGTCGTGAGCTGCTGCGCGACGGAAGGCTTTGAAGCCGCATTGAGTGTCCTGTATGCCAGGCAAGGCGAGAAGGCGCACGATGAAGTTAAAGACTCGCCCCATGAGGTGGCGATACCAGGGTTCATGGAAGCGTTTGGCCTCTGCGCCCTCGCGCGAGCCAATGGCCACGTCATAGCCCTGTTCCAGGCGAGGCAGGAGCTTGTCCACTTCCTCGATGGGGGTGGCTCCATCGGCATCGGTGAAGAGGATGTACTGTCCATTGGCTGTCAGCATCCCCGTGCGGACTGCATAGGCCTTGCCCCGATGGTCGTTGCGGATTAGGCGGACAAAAGGGCTTTTTTGGACAAATTCCTGTGCCACCTGCACCGTGCTGTCCGTGCTGCCATCGTCCACGACAATGATCTCAGCAGGATAGCCTTTGCCCTGCAGATAGGAGATGATTTTCTGCAATGTTTGGGGCAGGCGCTTTGCCTCGTTCCAAGTTGGGATGACAATGCTCAAGTACGGGACGGCCGTGGGTTCTGTCGTTTCGGATTTGCGTGTGTCCTGATATTGGCTGTTCGTGGTATGCTCCATTTGACCGTGGTTATGTTGGGTTTCAATGCGCTGACGCGCTTACTACAAACATCAGACTGCTCGAGCGCTTGCTATAAACTTTGCTGAGTTTCTATATATGATAGCAGGGAAGCAACAGTTAGTCAACCACATCCAACAGGCTTTCTAAGTATGCGATGGAAACGCGGCGCAAGCGTTGTATGGCGCGTCGTTTGCCCAGCATGCGCGACCAAGTCAGCAAGCCGGCCCACTGTCCACGCAGCCGTGCCCTTGCTGCTGCGCCACGCCAGGAGCGCAAGGCATCCTTGGCAATGCGCCATTGAGCGGCGAGCATGGCTGGCCAGTATTTGCGCAGCAGAGGGCCTGGCACGTTTTTCGCAATGACGTAGATGGTGTTGCGACCTGTATAGTAACTAGCGGTCACGCCACCGCCACTGGCGCTCAGGTGATGGAAAGCAACGGCGCGAGGAGCGTAGATGGTGGGCCAGCCGGCCAATTGCTGGCGCCAGGCCAGGTCCACATCTTCGCAGTACATGAAGAAACTTTCATCGAACCATCCGATTTCATCCAGGACGCTGCGGCGATATACAGCGGCACCGCCACAGGCGGAAAACACCATGCATTCGCTATCGTACTGTCCCACGTCCTTTTCCCAGACCCCACGATTGACTGGGATGCCATCGCGACGATAGCCATCTCCGGCTGAGTGAAAATGATCGCGCTGGTCGTAGAGCATGATCTTGCAGGCAATGGCTCCTGCCTCTGGATGGGCATGGGCAACGCGGGCGATTTCCTCTAGCCAGTATGGATCCGCTTCTACGTCCTGGTTCAGCAAGGCAATAAGCGAGCCACGGGACTGCGCTATACCTGCATTGACCGCGCCGGTGAAGCCGCGGTTCTCCGACAGAGAGATAAGCCTTACTTCCGGGTAAGCGCGCCGCACCACGCCTACCGTATCATCGGTCGAAGCATTGTCCACGACGAGCACCTCAAAGTCTCGGTACGTCTGTGCTCGCAGCGAGTCGAGACAAGCAGGTAGTAAATGCATGCCATTCCAACTGGGGATGATGATGGAGAAGTGCTCAGCCATGAAAATAATCTGCCAATGCCTCTCGCCAATGGCGTAGGGTGATGCCGAGCTGAGTGGCTGCACAGAAATTGCGCAGTTCACACCGCGCAGGTACTTTGGCTGGGCGCACGTAGCCTTGGGTAGGGAAAATGGGATAGTCTGGACGGCCAGCCAGTTCCAGAATCGCTTTTGCCCACTCGTAGCGCGAGCACACGCCAGCGTTGGTGAGATGGTAAATGCCATAGAGAGGATGAGCAATCAGACGATGCAGTGCCTCGGCCAGGTCAGGAGCGTAAGTGGGCGAGCCAACCTCATCCGTTACAAAGTGCAGTTCGTCGTGCTCATCGGCCAGGCGCAGCACTGTTTTGACAAAATTCTTGCCCGTGCGGCTGTATAGCCAAGCCGTGCGCACGATGTAAAACTTGCACAGGAGGGTTTGGGTGTAGTACTCGCCTGCCAATTTGGAACGTGCATAGACGCTCTGTGGATTGGGGCGGTCCCATTCCCAGTATGGCTCGCTCTTTGTGCCATCGAAGACGTAATCGGTGCTGATATAGACCATAGCCGCATCGCAACTCTGGCAAGATAGGGCGACATTCTGTGTGCCCAAGGCATTCACGCGGTAGGCTGTCTCGGGATTTAATTCGCAGCCATCTACATCGGTGAAAGCGGCAGCATGAATGACTACTTGTGGGCGGAACGAAGTGATGGCGCGTCGCACTTGGGCATAGTTGGTGATGTCGTATTCAGGCAAGTCGAGAAGGAACAGATCTTCGCCATGCAGTACATGCTGCAGGGCCTGCCCCAATTGTCCAGCGCTACCAGTAATTACAATGCGCATTTGTGCCTCCGGATGGGATAGGTGATGCATAATGCATTATACCATTATACACAGATGCTTGCACAATATGGAATGGCACATGGCTCACGTGTGCCGTCTTCTTGTGAGCCTGTCGGTGAGGGCCAGGAGTGCTTTTTGCAGGATCAAGACGGGAATGGGCAGGGCGATGGACAAGACCGCGATGAGCATGGCCTGCATTAGGGTTACAAATTGTATATATGCAATGGTCAAATGGGGCACATACCAGGTGAAGTATAGCCCATTCCACAGGGTACATGCACCCAGCAAGAGGCCGATAAAATACAGTTGCAAGAGCGCATAGCCATAACTGGAGAGGGCTACGGCGAAGCCAGAGCGTTCGCGCTCATGCCAGGTGCGCCAGACCACGATCAGCCCCCCTATAGCCAAGCAGAGAGCCGCCCGCCTAAGGCTCGGCTGCAGCGTGCCTGCCAGTCCCTCGGCGGGGATGCGGCTGAAAGAATAGACGTTGCCTTGACGTAGAAACAAGACATGGTACAGTGCAGCAGCGAGAAGGGATGCCAAAAAAATCCAGACCGTGCGCCAACTTCGCTTCCGCCATGTAAGCCACAGAGGGAGCAAGATGAAAAAGGCAAGGGGAACGGCGCGTTTGGTTCTTTCTTTCCACAGACGCGCACGACGTGCCCGCATCATTTCGAAATCCGCTTGCTTTACGGATAGCGAAGCCAATTGGGCAGCGCTTTCATAGTTCTTTACCTGCAGTGAGCTATATGCGACGAGCATATCCCCTTGGACGGTTTCACTGAGCAAACCCTGGCCTATGCTATAGAGGTACATGCTACTCAAGCGATATCTTTGATGGGCAAGAGCGAGCCATTTCTCCGCCTTGTCCACAAGCTCCATCTTCAGTATTTCTGTCCGCACAAGACCCTGAGCGATGTTGGGCATGGGCGCACCCAACAAGGCAGCAACAGTGGGGGCGAGATCAGTCTGAGACAGAACGCCGCGATCGCCAGTTACTATGTTTTGTCCAACGATGACAAATGGCGTGTTGAGGACAATTGTTTCGTTGCCGCCATAGCCGCCTTCGTCGAGGTGGCCGTGGCTGGAGAGGATGATCAGCACACTTTGCTGTAAATTCATGTTTGTTGCCAGGGTGTGGATGTATTCATCGCAGCGGAGCATGGCCTGTCGGTATTCATCGCTATTGGCGCCATACTGTAGCCCAGCCACATCAACCTGACGCAAGTTCACTAGCAGGAAGTTGGGGTGGAATTCGTGCAGGAACGTGATGGCACGCTCCACGACTTGGCGATCTCCTGCATCATCCTCGCTGTCCACATAGTATTTTACATAAAGAAATTCAGGTGGCACTAGTTTTTCCCACCAATAGAAGCCAGCAATGCCGGCAGAGAGGCCAGCGCGGCGCAATACGGCAAAAATATGGTCTACGGCAATGGGCGTAATCACTTCGTAACTACGGTCGAAAAGCGGGGCATCGTTGAGCTCGGGGCTGGCGCCGCTGAGGAGGGTGGTCCATGCGGTTTGCAGGTTCGATGGGGAGTAACCGAGCATCCTGGCATGTGCACCGCGAAGCCGCAGACTGTTCAGGTAGGGCATTTGAAATGAGGCGTTATAGTTCAATCCGTCTACCATAACTACCACGACTTGTGAGGTAACTGGACGGGTGTTATCTTCGTTGAGCGCTAGATTGCCTTTCAAGGGGGAGCGATAGCCATGCATAGAGAGGACCAAGGCATTGATCCACTTGTAGGATGCAACACCCGCAGCACATAATAGGAGCAAGCTGAGCACTATCAGGACTGCTTTGCGCATGTCATCTCCGGCACAAGTCCTGAATGACTAAACGCGCAGGTTCAAGGCAGCGGGTAGGATGCGAAAGGTGGCTGGTGCTTCGCCAACAAGTTCGCCTTCTGCCTGAATAAACATGCGTTGTCTGGCTTCCACATGCACTTCTTTGGCCTGAAAGGATTCCACCTTGGGATGAGTCAAATGGGTGCCTTTGTAGACGCGGGGAACGTTGATTAAGAACTCTAGTTTGTTGAGGTCTTTCAGGACTACGATGTCGAAGATACCGTCATCTGCGGCCGCTTTTGGACCGATCCACATGCCCCCGCCGAAGTATTGCCCATTGCAGATGATCACGGAGTTGAAGCGTCCTTCTCGGCGTTCGCCGTCGAAGGTAAGTTGTACATCTTTGTTGGTGTACGAGAACAGCGTGGTGACCAAACCGGTCAGGTAGGGGATTGTGCCACCCACGCGCTTGCTCATACGATTGACACGGGCGCAAACCTCGCTATCGAAACCGAGTCCGGCGACATTGACAAAATAGCGGGTGATGGGTTTCCCATCGCGGAAACAGCGGATCTCACCCATGTCCACAAGGCGAGTGTTGTGGCCTAGTGCGACACGGCAGAACTGCGCTGGATCGCGCGCAAAGCCAAGAATGCGGGTAAAGTCCGAACCTGTACCACCAGGGATGATGCTGAGCACTACGTCAGGAGGTACATGCCCTTTCACAACCAAGCCATTGACCACTTCGTTTACTGTGCCATCGCCGCCAACGCAGATAATATAGCAGAAACCAGCCTCGATAGCCTGGCGCGCGATTTCCGTGGCATGTCCTGGGTGCTGAGTCAACTCAGCGATAAACTGCAAACCCCCTTGTGCAAGCACTTGCTGAATGCGTGGCCATGCTTTGCCTACTTTGCCTCCTGAGGCGACGGGGTTCACAATGATCTTGGCCTCGTCTCTGTTCATTCTCCCTCCCAAGCATGTATAAGGCTCAGGGCAATTGCCTGCGGCCTTGCCCCTTCTTTAGTTGCTCAAGGGGCGCTCTAGCAAGAGCCAAGGCACAGAGGCAATGCCGCCAGGGCTCGACAGGTGCACTGTTAATGGTGTGCAATGGATGGCCATGCTGTACCTGCCGGCTGTGGGGCCATCAACGGCTAGATAGTACGTGCCCCGCGGTATATCATAAAGTATACGTGCAAGCCCTGGGCTGACTACGGCAAAGCAATTGGCCGGACTGTCTCCGATGAAGAGAAAGATCCTCAGGTCTGCCGATGCACCAAGGCTTATCTCGAGGCGAGCCAATGGGGAATCGAGTTGCAACGTGTAGATGACCTCCGGGCCGACTTGTCCTGTGCCGCAGTTACCATAGTCATTGATGACTGCCCGATGCCCAGCGGTATTGTTGCTGTAGAAGCCCTCGCAAGCAACCGGGATTGGATCTTCGAAAGTCCCGGCAGGGGTGGCGGTCGGAGTCGGCGATGGCCCAGTTGTGGGCGTAGGAGTAGCAGTCCGTGTGTTGGTTGAAGTGGGAGTAGCCGTTTGGGTTGGCGTGCGTGTCGCCGTAGCTGTCGGAGTAGGCGTCAGCAAGATGCCAGAACCTCCCCTCACCAATGGCAGGTAAAGTTTGAAACGAATAGGAGTGCTGGTTGGTGTAGGTGTAACAGTACGAGTTGGTGTTTGGGTAGGAGTTGGTGTGGGTGTATTCGTTGGCGTTGAAGTTGGTGTATGAGTTGGTGTCGGCGTAAGTGTTTCGGTTGGCGTTGGCGTCAATGGTTCAGTTGGCGTGGGCGTTTGCCAAGCACGGCACTGGACGTCAATGGCATAGTCGCCCGTTTCTAGACCATCAACGACCAGGTAATACGTACCTGGAAGGACATCCCTCTCGATGTACGCGCCCATATCGAAGCAAGTGTTGGGATCGGGTTCAGAAAGCAGGAACATCGCTAGCTCTGCCGTTGTGGTCAAGGTGATGTTCAATGTCGTTGGCGTGTCAATGCTCAGTTTATACACCACTTCGGACGCATTGAAATCAGAGCCGCATTCCCCATAATCGCTTATGTTGGCTGGGTAGTTTGCGTTATCGTCTGAGGTTGATTGCCCACAACCAATGGGCAAAGGATCCTGAAAGGTTCCAGGCACGGGTGGAGTTGGGCCGCTGATAGTCACTGTGCCGTTTTGCACCCCTGTCAGCACTTCATCGCCATTCAGGTTATATACCATTGGTGGATCACCATTACGCGAAACAAAGGTCAATGGCGTGCTCAATCCGCCGGTGCCCCACAGTGCTTTGAAGCGTATCGTCGCCACACGAAAGGTGCCACTCGGTGGCTCTTTGGTCACACCAACACCTGCCCACAAATCTATCTGGCCTGTGGTGTTGTTTGCAGAATTCTTCGTAACATAGTCAAAGTAGTCCTCATTGACTTCAATAGCACTCGCGGGGTTCCCGCTAGCATCTACTACTTGCAAATACAGCGGATTGAAATCGAGGTACAACATCGCAACGATGATCTGCTCGGCACCAGCGGCAATCTGGATATCCACGGTGAAAATTTGGTCCTTCGCAACAGAGGAGGCAAGCGGAACCAGCACGAGATATACACCAGGTTGCGCTGAAGTGCGCAGGCGGATGCCCACATCAGCGCCTGCCCGCCCCGCATCTTCCCACCATCCGTCTTGGCCATTGAAGCTCAGATAAGTGCGGCCTATTTCTGAAGGTCCCTGAGCGTCAACTGCCACCGGGTAAGCGTAGTCGGCATTGGTGAACTTGGCGACCGCCACTATGTCATTGGTGCCCGTTAGACGGAGAGGTGGTATGATGTGCACCGAATGGTATCCCGCCTCGGTGAAGAACAGGTTCTCTCTACTATAGAGCAGATTGCTTAACCTATCACCATCGAACGTGTCATAGAGATAGAGGTCTACATCGGTAGTTGCATCGGTTGTCCAGAATTCGATGCTCCTGGCCCAAGTATCGCTGGCGGGGATGAATTTGCACAAGGCCCAGGCGGTTGTACTGCCATACCCCCAGGCTTCATTCCAGCCGGCATCATCATAGTATAAAAGCTGCCCTGCAGGGTCATAGTTCTGCCACCCTTGAATAAAGGAGGAATTCATCCCAATGCTGGCTGAGCCATAGGCAATGGTGAAGTATCCACGCTCGGAGCCGTAGCCGCAAGTGCCGCCCCAACCTGCCGAGCCCCAACTGTTCTTCACAATCCAGCCGCCTCGTAGGCTGGGACGATCGCGGGGAACAAGTGTGTCATCCCAACCAACGATCAGGACGCTGTGGTTAGGTGGCTCTGTTCCTGGGTAATACAAAGTGTAGGAGCCATCGTAATTCGAGAATTCGATTTCCCAATTATCTCCGCCGAAGCCTGCGTACATGGTAGTCTGCAACGGACCGTAATTGTAGAGATACCATTTCAATACATTGGCATCGGGAAGAACTTCGCCACTTATGATACTCCAATCCGATAGCGTTTTCTGATAGGGGCAGGAGAGATTGCAGTCGGTTTGGAAATCCATATACGGGTCGCATGATTCCTCGACGCTTCCCTTTTGGGAGAACAGATTGGTCACCATGAGAGCATTTCCGCCCAAACAACTGCCACCGATGTCGTTCACTGCTTCCCAATTGCATTCTTTGGCATTGTTCTCCGAAAAGTCATAGAGGCCAGCTCCATCAATGAGCATACGGGATTCCAAGTTGCCAACGGCAGCGAAAGCATAACAGGCTTTGCACGCTTGCTGATCTTTTACCGGCGTGACCTTACCCTGTTCACGCCAGTCCCACCTAGTGGGCAGGGATAGTGCTCTGGCTTCTAATGGTAGTCTATTTCCCTTCAAATGGCTCAAGTCGAGCGATGGTGGTAGGTAGCCGGTACGCGAGGGAGGCATTTGTGCAGGCAGTTGACGTGTGGGTGCTTTCTGCAACACCGGGCGGCTATCTGAAGTAGATGGCTGTGGTGCTTGAATGTCAGCAGGCACGTAGCCAAAAGCCTGCCCTGGCAATAGAATCCATAGCAGGGAAAGGCATAGGAGAGCGAGTGAGAGGATCACGAAGCGACGAATCATAATCTATCCTTTCATAAGCGAATTTGAGGAGCATTCAGGCTGAAGAGTTCTCCATAGCGCTGCCAGATTGTTTTGCGCTGTACGATGTGCATTGGGATATGATCCAAATGGGCGATCATGAACTCATTATAGCCCATTGGAGCGATGTGGTCAAATTGGATAGTTTTGATAAGTCCCTGTTTCTTGGCACTTTAAGCCAAGCGAGATCTCCACGAATGGTACAGTGTGCACGATTTGACAAAAAAGCGCAAAGGTGTATATTTGAGTGAGCACTCACTCAATATTTGGCGTTTGCCTGTCGAGGAGGGTTATATGGGCAACAAAGGTGATGAGCGACGGGCTCGGCGTATTTCAGAGCGAAGACGATGCATTCTCGAGGCTGCTGCCTCTATTTTCGCACGCAAAGGCTTTGAGAAAGCAACCACGCGCGAAATCGCTCAGGAGGCAGAGGTGTCCGAGGGCACCATCTACAACTACTTTGCCAGCAAGCAGCAATTGCTCATGGCTCTGGCGCAAATGATACAGGACAAACTCGCGGCCATCGTCCCAAAACCATCTGCCAATGGAGATGACCGCGCGGTGATCGTGAAGGCGGTAGAAGAGGTGCTGGCTACTATTGCGGAAAACGCAGTGGTGATCAAGGGGCTGCTGACCGCGCTTTGGGATCAAGGCTATGGTTTTCATGGATATCTTCTTCCCGGCGCGAGGGGGTTGATCGCAGAAGTCGAAAACTATTTGCAGGCGCGGATGGCGGCGGGTGCAATCCGCATTTGTGATGTGCACATTGTCGCACGCATGGTGATGGGGATGGTGATTTATCTGACTATGCCCTACATACAGGGCATTGAACCCATGCCTTCACCAGAGCAACGCCACCAACAGGCCGAATTGCTGGTCAGCGTATTGCTTCAGGGTCTCAAGGTATAAGGAGGGGGCTATGTGGCAAAGGCTGCGTGCGATCATCCGCAAGGAATTCACTCAGACGGTGCGCGATCGGCGCACCTTGGCTATTGTGCTCATTTTGCCCATTGTGCTCCTTTTTCTGTTTGGGTATGCTGTAGAGACCCAGGTGGACCATATTCCAACAGTGGTGGTGGACAATAGCCGGGATCAGTACAGTTGGAAGTTCCTGGAAGCGATGGAGACCTCTGGCTTCTTTGATATTCAATACTATGTAGAAAGCGAAGCCGAAGCAATCAGAGCCATTGATGAGGGGCGGGCGCGTGTGGCCATTGTCATTCCGCCGCGCTTTGCAGCTGCTATCGAACGCGGTAATGCGCAAGCACTTATTGTAGTGGATGGCTCCGATGCCATGACGGTGCAGTCAGCTTTCAATGCGGCGGTCACGGTGGGTCAGGCTCATGCGGTTACATTGTTGACGGAGAAATTGGAACGCTCTGGACTGCAGAGTGGTTCTTCCCTTGCTCCCCTGGATGTACGCACGCGTGTGCTGTACAATCCAGACATCCGCAGCCTCGTTTTCATGGTGCCGGGCATGATCGGCTTGATCTTGCAGCAGCAAACGGTGATGCTTACGGCGATGGCCATCGTGCGCGAGCGCGAACTGGGGACGATAGAGCAGATTCTGGTCACGCCAATAAGGCCTTGGGAATTGATGCTAGGCAAAATTTTGCCGAACGTGGTTATCGCCTTCATCAACATGGGCACCATTTTGGCTTTGGGTGTGTTTTGGTTCGACGTGCCTTTTAAGGGCAGTTTGGGACTCTATTTCCTGATGTCGCTGCTATTTGTTTTTTCCTCGCTCGGCTTGGGTATCCTGGTCAGCACCGTGTCCATGAACCAACGGCAAGCGCAGCAACTTTCAGCGCTGATCCTATTGCCGGGCGTGATGCTCTCCGGCTATGTTTTCCCACGTTCGATGATGCCTAAGCTCGTACAGTTGGCAGGCGACCTGTTGCCAATCACCCATTTTCTGCAGATTTCGCGTGGCATTATGACCAAAGGCGTCGGTTTCTATTTCTTCCGGCAACAAGTATTGATCTTGGTGATTTACGGGCTGATCGTCTTTGGGCTCAGCCAGGCTGCGTTCAAGGAGAGGCTGGAGTAATCAGTCAACAAATGGCGGCACTATTATGAGCGAGCCTATGGTCGAAACTCACAATCTGTGCAAGACTTTTGTTGGCCGCGGGAAAGTAAAAAACCGCGCGGTGGACGGATTAAGCATTGAGGTGCAGCGCGGTGAGACGTTTGGCTTGCTCGGAGCAGATGGAGCGGGGAAGACGACCACTTTGCGCTTGCTCAATGGGCTCTTGCTCCCCGATCGAGGGGAGGCCAAAGTGGCCGGTTTCGATACCGTCAGGGAATTCTCGCAGATACATCTGCGAGCTGGCTATATGCCCCAGCAGTTTGCTCTCTATGGCGACATGACTGTGTTGGAAAACTTGCAGTTTTTCGCCAGCGTGCATGGATTGACACAGGCACAAGAGCAAGAGCGCATCCCGCGCTTGCTGCGCTTTGCACGCTTGGAAGAGTTTCAGGGGCGTTTAGCGGCGCATCTGTCTGGCGGGATGAAGAAAAAACTGGCTCTGACCTGTATGCTGGTGCACCAACCGGAGATTGTGTTTCTCGATGAGCCTACACTTGGCGTTGATCCAGTCTCCAGGCGCGAATTCTGGAATCTGTTGTCCGATTTGCGTGCGGAAAGGGGGCTGACCATCTTCGTTTGCACACCATATATGGATGAAGCCGAACGTTGTCACCGTGTTGGATTGTTGCACGAGGGACGTTTGATTGCCTGTGGCACGCCAGAGGATATCAAGCGCATGGCGCCCGGAGAGCTGATCGAATTGCGGCCGTCTATGCTGTATGTGGGAAGGGATATCATCACCCCATTGGATGGCGTGCTGGAAGTTCAGACCTATGGCGATTTGCTGCATGTTTTTGTGGATGATGCTGCTCGACGGATACCGCAGATAGAAGCAGCGTTGGCAGCACAAGGTATTACGGTCAGTGGCCTGCGGCGGATTGCCCCACGCATGGAACAAGTCTTTGTATTCCTGATCAAGCGCCAGCGAACAACTAGCGAAGGAGCATGTCCATGAACATAACTCCTGCCATCGTTGTGGAGAACTTGACCAAGCGCTTTGGGGCGTTCACAGCAGTGAACGACATCAGCTTTACCGTGTGGCGTGGGGAGGTGTTTGGCTTCCTGGGACCGAATGGTGCGGGAAAGACGACTACGATCCGTGTGCTGTTGGGTTTGTTGCCTCCCACGAGTGGCAAGGCTGAGGTGTTGGGATATAACGTAGCCAGGGAGGCGAAAGCAATGCAGGCTCATGTCGGGTATATGTCGCAGTTGTTCACATTGTACCGAGATTTGACTGTAGCAGAGAACATCCAGTTTTATGGGCGGGTGTATGGACTAAGTGCCCAGGAACTCGAGCGGCGGGGAAAAGAAATCGTGGCTATGGCAGGGTTACAGGGGCGGGAGAACGAACTGACAGCAAATCTCTCTGGAGGCTGGCGGCAACGCCTAGCGCTAGGTTGTGCCATCGTCCACAAACCAGCGCTGGTGTTCCTGGATGAGCCAACTGCAGGTGTGGACCCACTGTCAAGGCGTGCTTTTTGGGAACTCATCTATAATTTAGCCAGGCAAGGCACCACTGTCTTTGTCACTACGCATTACATGGATGAGGCGGAGCATTGTCAACGCGTCGGCTTCATCAGCGAGGGGAAGTTGATCGCTTTGGGCTCTCCATTTGACCTGAAAGCCAATCAAATGCGCGGGCAAGTCGTAGAGATCGCTTGTAGCGATGCCGAAGCTGCTATGCGAGTGCTTCGTGGAGCCCAACAACAAGGCTTATTGCCGCTCGATGAAGTGGCGCTTTATGGTGCGTTAGTACATGCAGTGGTGGAAGATGCCAGGGAAGCAATGCCTGCCATTGCTTCTTTGCTTCAGGCGAAAGGCATTGTCGTGCAAAGCATAGATTGGATTGCGCCTTCGCTAGAGGATGTATTTATTGCGAACATGCGCAAAAAGCGAAAGCCAGTTGTGATACTTTGAGAGAAGAGTGAGAAGAGGATGGCTTGTAGATATCATGAGCAGGGAGGATGTTTGTATGACCCAGCGTAAGCGCAGAATCGTTAGTTTATTGATCTTGGCTCTGTTGGCCGTGTTCGTGGTGGTCATCTTGCAAGGCAGGGCATCCTTAGATGCGGGGTTGTTGATGCGATCAGCGCCTGGGGTCATGGAGGCATCCGGAGTAATTGCGGCAGAAGAGATTGCCATCTCATCGCTCTATGGAGGGCGAGTTGCGTCCATTGCAGTCAACGAAGGCGATGTGGTAGCAGTAGGGCAAGAGTTGGTAGCGTTGGATACGAGCCTGTTAGATGGCCAGATTGAGGTTGTGCGTGCTCAAGTGGAGGTGGCCCAGGCGGCGCTGAGACAAATAGAAGCAGGGGCAAGGCCTGGTGCGATTGCGGCGGCAAAAGCGCGTGTGGCACAGGCAAAAGCAGCGTATGAGGCGGCATTACAGGGGCTCGCGGATGCTCAGGCGCTGCGGGATGATCCACAGGAGTTGAAGATGCAAGTTGCTATCAGTGAGATTCAGATTGATGCTGCCCAGCATCGCCTAGAAAGCGCGGTGGCTTTGAAGGATGCGGCAGAGGTGGCCAAGAATGTGATGGAGTACTCCGAGGATCAGATACACAATTGGTCGTATCCCGTACCGCCGCCCAAACTTCCACAGGAGTTGCAGTTGGCACCCTATGATTGGTGGCAGTCATGGGCAGGGGTTAATGCCGCCAGTGCCAATCTGGAAAAAGCCAAGGCGCGCTTGTCCTACTGGCGCACTGTGCTAGAGAATCCAGTGCAGTTGGAGGCACAGGTGGCCACCGCCAAGGCAGCGGTTACAGAAGCCCAAGCGGCAGTAGAACTAGCAGAGGCGCAACTGCGCGCTTACGAGGCAGGTGCTACGGAAGAACAATTGGCTGCTGCCCGTGCGCGAGTGGAGCAGGCGCGCGCAGCATTGGATGCGTTGCTGGCTCAAAGGAAACAGATGGTCATCGTGGCGCCAATAGATGGGGTTGTCCTCTCTCGCGCGGTTCATGTGGGCGAAGTAGTTGCACCGGGAGGCAATATGCTTTCGCTAGCAGACCTGACGCAGGTGCAGCTGACGGTGTATGTGCCTGAGAACCGCCTAGGCGAGATCGCGCTCAACCAGAAAGTGCGGGTGAGTGTATATGCTTATCCCGGGCGTGTTTTCGAGGGGCAAGTGGTGCGCATTGCCGACCAGGCTCAATTTACCCCGCGCAACGTGGCTAGCAAAGAAGAGCGGGTCAATACCGTTTATGCAGTGGAGATTCAGTTGTCCAATGAAGAGGGGCTGCTCAAGCCGGGCATGGCGGCAGATGCGAGGTTTGAAGAGTGAGAAGTGAGAAGTGAGAAGTAAGGAGTGAGGAGTAAAGTGAGGGGAAGGGTGTTTTTTGTGTTGCGTAGTGCGTGCTCCGTGTTGCGTGTTGCGTGTTCCGTGTTGCGTGCTGCATGTCTGGTGATGGCAGGTTTTCTATTCGTTTGGGCTGTTGCCTTGATAGTTCCCAGTAGCGGACGCACGCAAGCCAAGAATACCTTGGAAGTTAGTGGGGTGATTGAGGCGGATGAAGTGCGCATCGCTTCTGAATTCCAGGGGACTGTCGTTCAGGTAGGGGTACAAGCAGGAGAGGCGGTGCGCGTCGGGCAGATGCTGGTTGTGTTGGATAGCCAATCTATACAGGCGACGGTGCGCCAGGCTGAGGCTGCCGTGAAGGCAGCACAGGCTGATCTGGGGTTGATCTGGAACAAACCACAAGCCGAGGAAGTGTCTATCAAGCAAGCGCAGGTGACCATGGCAAAGGCGCAACGGGATGAAGCATATGTCGCTTGGCAGGCAGCACAGCGCGAGCTGGAGGAGCTGCAGGAATTACAGAAGCAAATTCTGGAAGCCAGGGCGCAACTGGCGCTTGCTGAACAGAACGTAGAACAGGCTAAAGCAAATTATTATCGTGCGCGATACAAGGCTGATCACGCTGAATGGGGCAGCACTGAACGTCAGGTATTGGAACTTCAAGCGAAAGCGGCAGAGGCAGCGCTGGCGGCAGCCCAGGCGGATGAACGTGCTGCCAAGGCAGTGGTACAGCACCTAGAGGATATGCAGCAGAGGCCACTTGCATACCGGGCCAAAACTAATGCTGCCAAAGGCAAGTATCACGTGGCGGAGGCAGCAATGGCGGTAGGGCAGGCTGAATTGGACGATTTGCTGGCTGGGGCAACGGCAGAGGAAGTGGCTGTAGCCGAGGCAAATCTAGCATTGGCGCAGGCACAACTTCGGCTCGCTCAAATGCAACTCGAGCGGTTGACCCTGCGTGCGCCGGTAAATGGAGTTGTGGTAGCGCGCATGATCAATGTGGGTGAGACAGTATTGCCTGGGGTCACCTTATTGACCCTAGCGGATTTGGACGAAGTGAATCTGGTCGTCTATGTGCCGGAGCACCGACTGGGGGAGGTGCATCTGGGGCAGAAAGTTGATGTGATGGTGGACAGTTTCCCACAAAGACGCTTTGAGGGAAGGGTGGTGTATATCTCTGACCAGCCACAGTACACGCCGCGAAACGTAGCAACCAAGGAGGAACGAGTCAACACTGTTTATGCCGTGAAGGTGCGTTTGCCCAACCCAGAGGGACTGATCAAGCCAGGCATGGCAGGGGATGCGGTGTTTGGCCTCACCCCCTAACCCTCTTTCCCAAAAGGGATTTGGGGGAGAGGGAAGGGCCTCACCCCCCGGATCTCTTTCCTAAAAACTAGGAAAGGGGAATTCAATCTCTCCTGTCAGGAAAGATTAGTAGGGGCTATTCATGATCCGCTAAGGTCATGATGGTTAGGGCAAGCACACGTCCCGTGGCTTGTAGTTTGCGGGTGTCTATCAGGTCTGGGGTATCGCCAGGCATGTGCACGTAATCGGGGCGCTCCCAGGACAGCTTGACCGCCGGGATGCCTAGTGCATGGAAGGTCTCGTGATCGCTATTGCCTTCGTACTTGCTGAAGTTTAACCGTCCCTCGACCTGCGTGGCGGCGTTATCCAGATGTGCCAGGATGATGGCATCCTGTTGCTCCTCGGCATAGACGCCGATGTAATAGCCCCGTCCCTGACCAACCATGTCGAGTTGAATGGCTGCCACTGTACTGGTCAGAGGATAAACTGGATGCGCGACATAATACCTAGAGCCGAGCAAGCCCTGCTCAGCAGCGTTCCAGGCAGCAAACAGAACAGTGCGGCGTGGGTAGTAGCCTGCTTCGTGCCAGAGCCTGGCGAGTTCCAGCAGGACGGCGACTCCGCTGGCGTCATTATTGGCGCCGGGGTAGAGCGTGCCATCGGGCAGAATGCCGACATGGTCGAGGTGTGCTCCCAGGATCAGCACTTCATCAGCAAGTTCCGGGTCACTGCCAAGCAGTACGCCCAAGACATTGGATGCACTGCTCAGCGCGCTCTCTATTTGCACGGACATGCGCACTGATAGGGGCAAGGGCAAAGCGGGCGGGGACTTTTCAAGCTGCGCAGATCGATAGCCAGCGATAGTAAGGAGCAAGTCGAAGGCTTCCCTCGTCAGTTCAAAAACCGGAATTGTCGGTGTACTCAGGCTGTGTATGTCATCCGTCTTGATGGACATATCCTTGGGCCATTTGTCGGTGATGAGCAATAGCCCGCCAGCACCACGGGATAAGGCATTCTCAGCATCTGTCCACGGGTCTGGACCAGCACGGGCCAACGCCACTCGCCCACCCAGTTGTATATTCTCGTTCTTCAGATCCTTCACATACACAATGCTGCTTCCCGCCTGACCGCCTCCTGCGCATCCTCCTAACAATTCGCGAAAATCCACTCGGTACTGCAGGGTATGTGTCTGGCCATCCTGTCCTATCAAGGTCAATTGGGGTGTAGTTATCAGTGCTGTCTGAGTGAAGGCAAAGGTCTGGAAGTAGGTCCCGTTATCCCCAGCGGGTTGCAGTCCCAATGCAGCAAATTGCTCGGCGATGTAGTGGGCAGCGGCATCGTTGCCGAGGGTTCCTGCCTCGCGCCCTGTCCATGCTGCTTGAGTCAGTGTATAGACATGCTGCAGCGCAAGTTCGCCATCAAATTCGGATGACAGGGCAATGAGTTGTGGGGAGATGTGCCCTCGTAAGACGGATTCGCGCCATGCTGCGTCGAAATCGGCAAATGTCGTGCCGGTTGTGCGGACAAAGGCATCCCCGAAAGATAGGCCTGTGCCCAGCAATCGCAGCCATTCCAGGAAGGTTTCGCGGCCATAGCATTGCCGGAAATAACTGACAATGTCCCAACCCACGCTGTAGAGCAACTGGAGATCATCCTTGGATAGTTCGCGCCAGTTGTCCAAATCTGCTAGAGTGAGAGGACGCTTGCTGCGCACCAAATCGTACACTTGGCGGCGCCATTTGCGTACCTCCTGGTTGAACCACTGTGGATCGTAGCGAGTTGCTTCGTACTGCGCGGCACCCTCGTGCACACCCCCGTGCTGAACCCCTTTTGCAAACAGGGCAGTATGAGTCAGTTCGTGCGCAATAATGCGCCCCACGCCGTTGTATCCGTTTTGTCTCCAGTCTGGAATGCCCAACTTGATGGACTCGCCAGGCTCCGTCCAGCCCTGAGCATAGGGCATGGACAGATAGATGGAATAGCGGAATGTACTGTTGTCGTCATAGGCTTTGATTTCGATGGGCTGAATGGGGTAAAAGTCCAAATCGGCAGTGACGAGGTCGTAGGCGCGTTCTGCTTCATCGAGCAATGTGGTGGCATAACGACCTTGGTCAGGGTGTTGGTATTTGAGCACAAAATGCTCGCTGCGCTGCTCCATGAAAGCAACATCCGCGTAGAGCCAACGGTTGTCCTTGTGTACAAAATGGGCATTGTAGGTAACGCTCATGGAGGATGCATCTGGCTCAGCCAGTTTGTATTTGGCAGTGAGTCTTATTGTAGCCTGATGATCAGTTAGTGACAGCAATTGGCTTTCGTAGGCAAATTCGGCTACCGGATGCTCCAGTAGGTCTTCGAACCAGTGCGTTTCTTCTTGGTAAAGCGTGGTATTCTGTGGGTCAACCGTAGCCAAGAAAGCTGCTTGGTCACGGGCGAGAATGGCGTTACGGCGTTCTGCAAGGGTCTGCTCAATGCCCTCTGCAGCCAGTTGCCAGGGGGCAAGAAGAGCGGTGCGCCAACTCTCCATATTGATTGCAGTAGGGTATCGCAGTGCCGTCCAGCCATGAGTTTGCAGGAGATAGTGAGCCATGGCCCAGGACTGGGCAACCCACAGTCTCCCTTCTGGGGGACTGATCTGATAGCGGGTGGGCATCTCCTGGGCAGTCCACAGCGTACCGCTGCGGTTTGCCTGAAGGAGCAGCGGTATATACTCGCTTTGGAGCTGTTCTTCGAGCATTGGGCTCATAGCGCGCCGGCAATCTGACAAACCCTGGGCTAGCCAACTGGTGGTCTGTGTGGGCCAGCCCGTATGCTGCAAGGCAAACTCGAAGAGGAGCGTGGGCAGGCTTGCCTGGTCGCTTAGGGCGATGCCGTCGCTCAGCGGCCAACCTGGTGCCTCATCATAGCCCGGTGGTGGGGCATGCAAGGCGTGCAGCAAGTACTTACTGCCTGTACCAGGCAATGCCAGGTCACCGCTGCGGAAAGGTTGGCTGTAGAAGCCCACGACGATCGGGTCTGGCAGGTCCAGATCAGCCTCATCTACGAGGAATTCATAGAGTGAATCAGCCTCCTGAGCTATGCTCTGGGCTAGGTCAGGCTGCTGGAAGTGCTGCACAAGCGTATGCTGACCTTGCACTGCGTCCCATGCTGGGCCGCCGTAGTACCAATGATGGTCATCGCGCACCCATTTAGCGGGAAAACTGGCCATGGCCTGGGAATGCTCGGGCTTCCAGCGATAGCGGAGTGTAACCGTCGCAGTGGCGATATCTGTCGCAACTAACGCTGAACCTACCGTAGCGCTAAATTCGGCAGGCTGACGGAGGGTCAAGCCCTTCAGCCAGTCTTCCTGCCAGAGCAAGAGCTCTCTATCCTGATCATAGGTGATGGCATGCAGAGCATCCGCGTCCCGTGCCGCAATCGCTTGTTCGTATTGGACAAACAAATCCTCCAGTTTCTCTTGCTCATGGCTAAACTGGAGCAGCACCAAATGGGCCAGTTGGCCTGCGGCTTGTAGTTTGTCTGGTTCGATGTTGTCCAAGTTGTCTTCGGGGACATGGTAGATGACCCCAGGAGCAACCCCATCCCACCAGATATAGAGCGTTGCGGGCACGCCTGCTCCGACGAAGGGGGCATGATCGCTGCGTCCCATGGACTGTGTTTCTACCTCAATGCCCAACTGTGCTGCGGCGACGAGGGATTGATCTGCCACAATGCCACCGGCATCGATGAGCAACTTGGCGTTGCCTGCGCCCACCATGTCCAATTGCAGCATGCCTACGGTATTTTTCAAGGGATAGCGCGGGTGTTCGACATAATAGTTGGAGCCATAGAGGCCAATCTCCTCGCCGTCCCAAGCAGCGAACAGCACAGTACGCTGAGGTACGTAACCCACCTCCTGCCACAGCCGTGCGATCTCCAGGAGGACAGCAACACCGGAAGCATTGTCATTGGCACCACCCCAGACTGTGCCATCGGGGTCTGCGCCGAGGTGGTCGTAGTGAGCACCGATGATGAAGACTTGCTGTGTGCCATCCGGGTCGGAGCCAGGAAGCACGCCCAACACATTACGCCCTGTTGCGGTTTTTTCGTAGCGCAGGGGCACATTAAGGCGCACACGGGTGGATAGAGGACGCCATTGATATTGGATTGTCAGGTCCTCCAGAGTCATGCCACTGTCGGCTAGTAGCCCTTGTAGTACTCTCTGACCGACAATCAATGTGGGTATGCCCTGAGGTAACAGTGGCCCCTGATGAGCCTGTCGGCGCATTGGAAAGCTGGTGCTCTCCGGACGAGCCAGCAGCACGGCCTTGGCACCATGCTCTAACGCTTGACGGAGCACGTCATCCACTGGGTATCTGTAACGGCAAAGCACAATGGCACCTTCAGCGTTTAGCCCATTGTAATCCTCGTGCCTGCCATCACTGACCCAGATCACAGGCCCTTCGGCTTGTCCTCCATCCGCATAGCCGCCCAGCCAGATGGTGTAGTCGTCGCGAAGATGGTACTCCGCGACCACTTGGCCGCGCTCATCCACGATTTGGAAGGTGGGCATGGCAGTTAATTCAGCATAGGGAACGGGAAACTCTTGGAAATAGGTGCCGTTGTCGCCTGCTGGCTGTAGCCCGTATTCCGCAAAGCGGGCCGCAATCCACTCGCTTGCCAGTTTGCCCCCGGGGGAACCGACAGCCCGACCAGCGTACTTCGGGCTGATGAGTTCGGCAATGTCGGACAGGGCATGTTCCACGCGAAAAGATCTCGCCAGGGTAATCCAATCCTCGTCACGGACAACTTGCTTGGCCTCGCGTACGACAGGAACCGTGACCGGTGTGCTCTCGGGAATGGGTTGGGCTGCCTCTCCAGGCTGAGGCGTGAGGCGAGCCGCAGCAGTTGCTGCTGGCGTGGGCTGCAGATGTGTGAGGATGGGCGTTCCTTGCAGCCGTGACCACCACACACCCAGGGCTACTGCCCAGAGCATCAAAAAGATGGCAACGACAGGTATCCACCTGGGATTAGGCAATCTGCTTCTCTGTTGCGCTGAATGTTCGCTGAAATTATTCATGCATTACTTTCATCACTCATTCCTTATCACTCATCACTTCCCCACTGGTATCCAGGTTGGGAATCCTTCGAAGCCTGGGTCGCTGGTCAGATGGCGAGGCTGGGCTTTATCCAGCTCCAGAACATAGAGGTCTACACTCATAGACGTGGGGCCGTGTGCGGCCATCAGTGTATAGGCCAAGTAGCGGCCATCCGGCGATGCGGCGGGATAAGCAGCACTGGCTTCAGCAGCAGTAAGGGCTTTCCACGTCTCGCTACTTCCGGGGGATGCAGGCCTGAGGTAGAGTTGACCCGAATAGGACCTAGGTGATGACGCCACGACTGCTAGGAGATAACCTTTGTCTTCAGCACGAGTGCTGGCTCTAGCAGGCAACCAATGCAACTCAACCAGGAACTCGCCTGGAGCGTTTATCATGTATTGTTCGCTGCCATCCTTGCTGAGCACGTGAATCTTGCGATCCGCAAGGGAGTAGAGCGCAATGAATTGGCCATCTGGGGACCAACAAGCCGTCATGGTGGCGTCATCTCTGGTAATCAATTGCCCGCTGGTCAGGTCCAGGAGGTGGGCCACCGGCAGGGGCACGTTTGTTTTCTCGGCTTGCAGGATCAGAGAGGCTTCCACGGGCGACCATTGAAGGCGTGTGCCAATGGTGTAAATGGTAGCCACTCGTCTAACCCCGCCTCTTTCCACGTTGCAGAGGTAGATTCCGGCTTCGTCTTTGGTGAACTGTCCATCTCCGTTGAGATCTTCTACGCCCGCGAAGGCGAGTTCCTTGCCATCGGGTGACCAGGCGGGGGCCACGGCGAGGATACGCGGTACTTTGCCGCTGATCTTGGTCGCTTTGTTCTCACCATAGGTGACGACATAGATGCTTCCGGGTGTGCCCACTTCAGTAGCGCTGATGCTTCCTAGCTGCGCTTCGAAGCGAATAAAGGCGATACGTGGTCCTCCGCTGCCTGCCCGTGGGTGGGGCTCGCAAACGGGAAGGACATCGCCAGATTGAAATGGCATCGGCGAAGTGATTTCGCGTCCCTCCAGGTCGCAGAGGTATATTTGGTACTTCCCGTTGCGATCCGAGATGTACGCGATAAGGTATGGCGATGTGGCCTGGGTTGGCCTCATCTGCAGGCTCTTGGCAAAGAGCCAGATGGTCACCGCGCTCAGGCACATGGCCATAAGAGCCATGGTTATCCAGATTATTTGCTGTGTCCGTTCGCTCATAGTTGGGTATGGTGCCATCAAGGAATAGGGCAACGAACAAACGAATGGCGGGCGCTGTGATTCGTTTATTCGTTGTGCATTCGTTGATGGTCCGTGCTTCCTCCTCTAATACTCATATTCACGGCTTAAGGTGATCAGGGCTAGGTTGACTGCTTGGCCGGCAGCGTTGAGTTGAGATGGGTTGATATGGTCGAAGGTGTCTTCGCTTGCCGGCAGGCCGTCATCACTCCAGCCTATTGCTACCATTGGCGCTGAAAAGGCGGTATAGTAGGGATGATAGCGCATGGTGTTGCTTTTGGCCGGGATGCCACTGCTTTCGGCAGTGCGTAGGAAAAGCTCGGTCAGTTTCTCGTCACCACTGACGATTAGTTCGCTGCCACCGCGGCCAAGGCCATCGAGGTTCACTACGGCGACGGTCTTGAGTATGGAATAGGGTGCTTGGGCAGCAAGGTATTCGTGAGCACCGGAGTGTTCCCATTCTCCGCCTGACCAAGCGGCAAAGAGCATCGTACGGCGCGGCTGAAAACCGGTTTCCGTCCACAGACGCAGAATTTCGAGCATCACCGCAATGCCTGAGGCGCCATCATTAGCACTATGGAACACAGTCCCATCCGGCTGGCGGCCCGCACTATCGTAATGCGCAGAGACAATGACCAGTTGCTTGTTCAGTTGGGCGTCCGCACCTCTGAATACAGCGAGCACGTTATCTGTCGTTACTTCATGGGGAGCGGAAAGTTCCAGTTGCATGTGCAGGCGATGGCTCAGTTCGTATGCGGTCCACGGTGCTGCTTCGGGATCTGTTTCTGCCAACGTCTTTTGGAGCGTTGCGATGCTCAGGCCATCTGGACTAAGCAAAATATCGGCTGCGGCAGGGCTGATGTGGAAAATGGGCAGGACGACCGGACGTAGATACTCTGCCTCTTGGCGTGCCAGTTGCAGCCGTGGAGCGATGTCCTCGTCAATGATGACCACGCCCACAGCTCCGCGGATGAGCGCTTCTACCACGAAGCCAGGCGGTGCATTGCTAGATAGCCAAAGCGCGATGCGACCTCGCAGATCGAGTTCTGCGAATTCCTCCGCCTTGTATGAAGATTTGGCGAAAGTGAGCAAGACCACTGGCGCATTCACTTCTCCAGATCCACCGTGGCCGCGGATGTCCACGCCGAAATCTACACGGTAGCGGAACGAATGCAGCGCTTGTCCAGCGCTGTCGAGCATCTCCAACAGTGGTTGGGTGACTGGAGTTACCACCTGTGTGGTCCAAGGCAAGCAAAAGTCCCAACCCGGCTTGATTGTTTCCAGCCCATGGCGAGCAAATTGCTGGGCAATATAGGCTGCTGCTGCATCTGCTCCTGGCGTACCAGGCAGTCGCCCCTCCATTTCTGGTACGGTCAATGCTTCCAGGTGGGACAGTGCGTTTTGGACATCGAAACGCTGCGCGAGTCCAGCATAGGAGGGAGCAGGACCGACATGAGTGACGATATACACCGTTGCAAGAGTGATGGCGGCGATGACGAGCACCATGCGCTTGCTCAGGATGAAGGCGGTGCTGACGCCGCGCTGTTGCACGATGCGCCGCAAGCCTTCGCCTAGCAAGTTAAAGCCTAGCACCGCCAGGAAGAAGGCCAGAGCCGGGTAAAAGACCATCCAGGTTTTGCTGCGGGCGTACTGGCGCGCGCCAGCCATCATTGCTCCCCATTCTGGGATGTCGGGGATGTTGACCACTGCGGTGTCACCAACTTGTACCCAGGTGCCTCCGCCGATGAATACGCCGATAAAGCTCAGTTCGCCCAGAATCATGAGCACGGCGCCCATCTCCAGCACGGCGATGACCACCAACGACGGCAGGACGTTGGGCAGGATGTGGCGAATGGCAATGCCTAGTCCATCTAGTCCGATAACGCGTGCCCCCTCGATGAAAGGCTTGCGGCGCACGACCATAAACTCGCTGCGGATGTATTGGGCGATCTCGGCCCAGCCAACGAAACAGAGGGCTACGATGAAGACGGTAATGCCGCGCTGGATGCCGAGGGCGAGGATCAGGATCATGCCGGTCAACAGCGCCGGCAGGGCAGTGGTCCATTCCACTAGTCCCATGACCAGGCGGTCGAGCAGTCCGCCCTCATTCCAACCAGCGAGCATGCCTAGCGCAGAACCAAGCAAGATGCGCGCCATGGCGATAAACAGGCAAGCAACCAACGTGTTGCGCGTACCATAGAGCAACATGCTGAGGATGTCGCGTCCCCACTCATCCGTGCCCAGTGGCAGGCCAGGCATAGGAGGAAAAGGCGGCGTGGTGAACTGACCGTTTATGACCATCGAGCTACGCTGGCCAGCCAGGTACGGGTTCTCCGGTGCCAGAAGTGGCCCAAAGAGCACGACGAGGAACAACGCGAATACAATCAGGCTGCCGATGATCAGTGGCCCGTTTATTTCCAGGCGCGGGCGAGGCTGTCGGTGCTCGACAGCACGCGGTTCTGGCAACGATTCAATCTGGGGCCCTTCTGCCTCCAGCCAGGTCAAGTCGGGTTCAGATGATATGATGCGTTTCAGACGGTCAAACAAATCTATCCTTTTCTAGGCAAAGCGTAAAAGCGGAAATAGGTAGCGTGCTCCAATCTTTCTTTACCCCTCGCTTCTTATTCTTGGATCGAGCACGCGGTACGCTAGTTCCAGCAATAGGTTGATTAGCATAAATGTCAGCCCGAGTGCTAGGGCCATGCTGATAACTAGGTTCGTATGGCGCATGCGGATGGCGGTCAGTAGTGTAGCGCCCAGTCCTGGCCAGCCGAAGAAGTATTCCACGACGGGCAAACTGCCCAAGGAAAAGCGCAACGAGACGCCCAAGGCGGTGAGGATGGGTACGGCGGCGTTTGGCAGCACGTGGTCGCTCCACACCCGACGTTTGGGCAATCCCTTGGCGTGGGCAGTGCGCACATAGTCTTGGTGGGCAGCTTCGGTCAGGGAGATGAAGGTGATGCGTGCTACCTGCGCCAGCGGACGTGCCGCGAGCACCAGCCCAGGCAGGATAAGATGTGCATCCCAGCCAAATCCTCCTACCGGCACCAGACGCACTCTAGTGCGCTGATACCAGGTGATTTCGAGCACTTGCAACAGCAGCGCGGTAAAGAAGGAAGGCAAGGAGATGCCGAGCAAAGTGGTGGTGAGCAGCCCCAGTGACAGCGGAGAGCCTTCCCAATAGGCTGCGAGCAGACCTGCGCCGATGCCTAGCACAGCAGCGAAAAGCAGGGAAATGAGAAGCAGCCCCATGCTCTTCACATAGGTATCCGCCAGGACCGTCGTTACCGGCACGAAGGTGCGGGTGCGGCCACTGCCACGCTGAACCATGCCCAAGTTGCCGGAGAACATGTCATGGATAAAGGATCGGGTATCGCGGACAGCTTGCATCAGCACGTTGGTGCTGTGTTGACGCGACGCCACAAATGGCTGACGCATCATTTGCAGTCCAAGGGCGCAGAAAAATATGATGGCCAGGCTGATGAGCAGAATCGAGCCTAGGCGACGCAAAAAGAAACGAGTCATGAATGGAATGCTCCTTTGTGTCGCATAGTATAATGATTATGTGGGATTTGGCAAGGGAGGCGAAGGCACGCGGCAGTTCTGTAGTGCGCTGATTGATCGCAGAAGCAACTATCTCTGCTTTGCGGCTGGGCGATAGCCCTGCCATATGGTTTTTCAACACCCTCCCACGCTCTAAGGGGTGCAAACTAACCCCTTAGGGTTTCTTTGGGGACCACTCCAGAACAGGGCCATCTCGGCAAATGAGCAGCCCCTGCCAGGCACATGACCCACATAGGCCGAAGCCGCACTTCATGAAGCCTTCGTAACTGAGTTGGCATGGCAAGGCGTGCTCGCAGCAAATGGCGCGCAATGCCTCCAACATGGCGTGGGGGCCACAACCATAGACTATCCTGATTTCGTCCCGCTCAGCCTGCTGCAGAAATCTTTCAGCAAGATCCACAGCCGTTCCTTGCTGCCCGGTAGAGCCGTCATCGGTGCAAATGAGCGTTTGACAGCCCAAATCCGTGAAGCGCTCTTGCAGGATGACGTCCCCTTTGGTCCGCGCGCCTACAATGGCAGTCACTGGCCAACCTGCTGCTCTTGCATGTCGCGCCAAGAAGGCGAGCGGCGCTACGCCGTACCCCCCGCCGACGAGCAACAGTGTCTGCTTGCTGTCGCTACAATCGGCGGGATATATGGCAGGCAGCGTATACCCGCGTCCAAAAGGGCCACGCCACCACAACCAGTTACCTGCCTGCAAGTTGTGTAGCGCGGTCGTGAAAGGACCCACTTGGGCTACAACAATCGTGAGCGGGTCATCATTGGCTAGGCTGAACGGCTTCTCATCCAAGCCGGGCTGCCAGATCATCACGAATTGCCCCGGCACGGACTCGACACAGTCCTCCAAGACAAAACTTTTTACCCGCGTGCTTTCTTGTGTAATTTGACGGATACGAGCCGGACGCGGCAGCATTACCGCTTTTGAGAGGATGTCCCTGGCCTTTGTGTATTCAGGGTATACGCTAGAGTTTTGATGGTCATGTTCATGGTCGCTCATGGGCAATTCCTCTGATTTCATCCAGATTCCGATAGCTACATTCTTCCATCAAATTTTCCATCTCGCTTCGGATAAGTTGGAAGGCATCAAGACCGCGGTAATAAAGCGCTGAGCCAATGCCGACTGCTGTTGCTCCAGCCAGGATCATTTCCAGTGCATCGCGCCCAGTGGTTACGCCGCCAATGCCGATGACCGGGATGCGCACTGTCGCATAGATATCGTACACACAGCGCACGGCAATGGGACGAATCGCCGGGCCAGAGACACCGCCTACCCTATTGGCGAGTATGGGCGCACCCGAATGTATGTCAATGACCATGCCTGGACCCAGGGTATTGATAGCCGCGATGGCGTCGGCACCGGCATCCTCCACTGCCCGCGCGATTGCGGCAATGTCTGACACATTAGGGGAGAGTTTGACGATGAGGGGGCAGTTGACGACGGCTTTGACCGCGCTCGTGACCGCTGCAGACATGCGAGGGTCGGCAGCAAAGGGGGGACCAAATTCGGCTTCCACATTGGGGCAGGAGATATTGATCTCCAGGAAGTCGGGATCGGCCAGGCACATGCGCTCCGCAACTGCCACGAAATCGTTCACCGTATGAGCAAAAACACTGGCGATAAGAGGCACGCCGAGTGTCCGTAGCTGCTGCTTGGCCGCACGCAGTTCAGCGATTTGTGCTTCGACGCCGGGATTGCTCAATCCTATGGCATTGATCAAGCCCCCACCCCAATCGAGCACCGTGGGATTGGGATGCCCTGCCCGTGGCTGAAGGCTGCACGATTTGGATGTTACGGCTCCTGCACCAGCCCGCGCCACGCGCACCAGCAGCCCAGCCTGGGTGCCAAGGATGCCTGAAGCGAGGATCAGCGGATTGGGAAGAGGCACACCGCATAGTTGCACAGATAAATTCATCGTTAGTTCCTTTTTTATGCCCACTCCTATAGATAGAAAGGATGTTACATTTTCATGCCTTAGCCAGAAGATTTTGCTCCACGGCTTTTGTCCAGCCAGTTATACACTTGCTCGTACTGCTCTGAACTAATGCGTCCATGCGCAACCAGCACCTGCAGCACCTGGCTCAATTTCAGAACACTGTGCACGCGATAGCCTTGCTGGGCGAGTTGTTCTGCTCCTCCTTGCTCTCGGTCTATCAGCACGACGATGTCTTTTACACGGAGGCCGGCTGATTGCAGTGCTGCAATGGCTTCCAGTTTACTGTCCCCGGTAGTAATGAGGTCATCCAGCACCACCGCCTGCTCGCCGGGGGTAAACTGCCCTTCGATGCTGCGTCGCGTGCCATACGTCTTGGCTTCGCGACGCGGGTAGATCAGTGGCCGATTTAGTTCTATTGCCGCGGCTATGCCAATGGGCAGAGCGGCGTAGGGAATGGCGGCGATGCGGTCATGGTCTAGGTTGCGCAGCAAAGCGGTTAGGGCATAGGCTACTTGCTGCAAAAGCAAGGGAAAAGAGACCAACAGGCGCAAATCAATGTAAATGGGCGAAATCTCGCCTGAATGCAATGTAAACGTGCCAAACTGGATGCAACCTGCCTCGTGCAATGCAAGTATCAACTCGTCGTGCGAGGATAACTTGGGGACACTGGGGCGAATCTGCCTGGCAGCACAGGCGGCATTGATGGCATCCCGCCATCGTGCTGCAGCCTGGTCAGGTCGTGCATCGTAGATGATTGCGCGCGATACGCTAAGCAACATGCCACGCCCATTCCTGTTCAATCCCGCGTCTATGGCTGCCTGGACATCGCCGCCCTGTGCACCCAGACCGGGTACTAAGAATACCATCTGTGGTGCGAGTTCGCGCAATCGGCGCAGGGCTTTGGGGTAAGTGGCACCCACCACCAGCCCCACGTTGCCGTTCGTGTTCCACGACAGTGCTAACTCAGCGATGCGTTCGTAGAGGGCACGCCCGTGACATGACATTCCTTGAATTGTCTCAGCACCAGGATTCGATGTATGGCACAGCACGAACACGCCATGCTGTGGACGGCTGATGAAGGGCAGCAGAGCATCGCCTCCCAAGTAGGGATTCACGGTCACGGCATCCGCGCCCAACACATCGAAAGCAGCTCTGGCATAGGCTTCGGATGAAGGCCCCACATCGCCGCGCTTGGCATCCAGGATGACCGGTATTTCGGGTGGGACGATGGCGATCGTGTGCTGCAAGGTTTGCCAACCACTTGCACCCTCTGCCTCGTAAAAAGCGCTATTCACTTTGAAGGCGCAGGCGTAGGACGCCGTCAGCTCGATAAGCCATTTGTTGAAGGCAAAGAGGGGGTCATCGGCAAGGCGCATGGGCTTGGGTAATTGGCGCATATCTGGGTCCAAGCCGACGCACAGAAGGGAATTGGCTTTTGTGATGCGTTCATTTAGTTTTTCGAGAAAGGATTTTTTTGGCTGCACCCGTTCTCCTTTCTACACTCTATCCCTTGCCCAGCACGGCTGCAAGCAGGGCCATGCGGATATACATGCCGTTTTCCATTTGTCTGAAGTATGCGGCACGGTGATCTTTATCCACTTCCGGGTCAATTTCCCCCACCCGAGGCAGGGGATGCATGAGGATCATGCGTTCCTTAGCACGGCGCATGATGTCTGGTGTGATAATATAGTAGTCTTTGACTTTCTCATACTCGGCTGGGTCGGCGAAGCGTTCTTTTTGCACTCGCGTTACATAAAGCACATCCAACTCACCTATGACTTTGTTCAAATCCGCAGTTTCCAGATAGGGGATGCCTGTGGCGTCCAGTTCCTCAATCAGTTCTCTGGGCAGGCGTAGTGAATCGGGCGAGATAAAGCGCAATTTGACATCGAAAAGGCTGAGCAGACGGGTTAACGAGTGGACCGTGCGACCGTATTTGAGGTCTCCGAGCATGCCCACCGTAAGCCCATCAATCCCGCCTAACTCTTCTTCGATGGTGAAGATGTCGAGCAAAGCCTGTGTCGGGTGCTCGCCGATGCCATCGCCTGCGTTGATCACCGGCTTATGCGCGGCGTCGGCGGCGATTTGAGCCGACCCAACTTCAGGGTGACGCAGGACAATTGCATCGGCATAGCATTCCAGCGAGCGCACGGTATCGGGTAGGGACTCGCCTTTCATGACCGACGAGAAGCGCACCTCGTTGATGGGAATCACACTTCCCCCAAGCCGAGACATCGCGGCGACAAATGAGGAACTAGTGCGTGTGCTCGGCTCATAGAATAGGCAGGCCAAGACGCGCCCGCGCAAGATGTTAGACGAGCCCTCTCGTTGCACCAGGATGCGCATCTCTTCCGCGAGCGCGAACAAATACTCCAAGCGATCGCGGTCGAATTGCTTCACGGATAGAATGTCCCGGCCGACGAAATAGTCACGCGCTGAGGTGTTAGAGAGTGCTCCACGGCGTCCGTAGATTTTTGCGTTGTTCTGCATGCTTACCTCCTAATTATATTGGATTCATCTCGACGCGCAATGCGCGAGTTAGTACAAACCTATCTGAATGCCATAACCTGGCGCAACCAGGATACGCCCTTCTTCGTAGGCTAAGGTACCCCGCACATAGGTGCGGAGCACACGGCCCTTCACTTGCCAGCCCTGAAAGGGGGTCCAGCTGCACTTGGTGAAGAGATGGGAGGCGTCAATCTCATAACAGGCGTCGGTGTCTACTACTACCCGGCTGTCCTGCTGTGGCTGCAGTCCATATACTCTGGCTGGCCCGGTGCTGGTCAGAGACACCAGACGATCCAGGGAAAGCCTCCCTTCAGCAACAGCGGTGAGCATGAGAGGGAGCATGGTCTCCAAGCCTGGGACGCCAGGTGGTGGCTGGGCGCTCTTTTTCTCTTCCAAAGTATGTGGCGCGTGATCGGTTGCCACCACATCAATGATATCCAAGTTGTCCCACAAGGCTTGGCGGTCTTCAGCGCTGCCCAAGGTTGGTTTCATGTAGGCCAATGCCCCGAGTGCTCGTTGGTCTTCTTCGCTCAAGAAGAGGTGGTGAGGCGTGACCTCGCAGGTTACTTTCCATCCTCGTTCTTTTGCTCTCCGCACTAGTTCCATCTCTGCCCGTCGGCTGAGATGGCAAATGTGAACGTGTTGTCCATAGAGTTGACCCAGTGCAATGGCCACGGCGACCATATGCTCTTCGGCATGGACTGCGATCGGGCGCCCTTTGGGCCAGGATTGGAAATGTTTCATCAACAAGGGAAGCTGCTCCAGACGCAGGGGGCCATAACTTTCGTTCAGGTACATCTTCAATCCCACTGCATCGCGCAAGTTACCCACGGCATCCGCATTGTCCGTGCTTGCCCCAACGAAGAAGCCATAGTCGCAGACGGCTTTCTCTGCTGCGCGGCGTTTCTTTTCGGCCAAGGTTGAAGTATCCGTGAGGGGAGGTATGTTGTTGGGCATGTCGAGCACAGCCACTATCCCGCCGTGCAGAGCGGCACAGGTGCCGGTGTAAAAGTCTTCTTTGTGCGTTCCTCCAGGATCGCGCAAATGCACGTGGGCATCAATGAGCCCGGGCAGTTCAACGATCGGCATAGTTACACTCCCAGGGACTAGGCATAAAAAAGGCGGACACTGGGTCCGCCGATAGGAAGGGTGTGAATTCGTTGGAAACGCAAAAAGAGAGCACTCGTACGAGTGCTCCTTTGCTCCTCATGCTATGCACATGGCAAACGTATAACAATTGCATGTGCTCAGTCCTTCAGTTTGGATCTGCGAATTGCCTACTTTGGCAAAGTATAGCACAAAGTGCTGGATTTGTCCAATTGACGCATTATGTGGGGATGTAGTTCAGTTTTGGGGCAAGTTGTTGAGTCTTGACCGTCAACAAATGGCAGCGAATAGACAAATATCGGACTGGATTGCATCTGGTCTACTGTTTTACGACTAGCGGTAAGAAACAATGGATCGGTGTAGAGGAAGCAAAGCACAATGCTCAGGCGAGATCAGTCCTGCAGGAC
Organism: Chloroflexota bacterium; assembly: GCA_014360905.1. Taxonomy (NCBI): domain Bacteria; kingdom Bacillati; phylum Chloroflexota; species Chloroflexota bacterium. The sequence goes on along the minus strand of JACIWW010000009.1, from coordinate 2,999 downwards.
TCGGAGGCGGGCGATTGCTTGTGGGCGTGTGGGTTGGCGTGTGAACGGGGGTCAGTGTTGGTGTCGGCGTGTGGATAACAGGGGTTGGTGTTGGCGTGTGCGGGAGGGCAACGAAATTCGCTTCTACCACCTGATAGCCACCAAGGTACCATATACAATTGCCTCTGGGTGGATCGAATATGTAGCCCTGATATGATGCTGAAACCTTTACAGGGATTGGGGCCTCCGAAAAGGGATGGGGGGTCAAATTCGTAGTAGCCATTGTCATCTGTCACAGTTTAGTCTGCTTGGTCGGGATAGGTGATGCACTCCCAGCGGATGGTTACGCCAGCCAACCCTGGACCGCCAGAATGGTATAGATTATACATGACCGTGGATAACCAGTGCCATTTCCTGCCCGGAGAAGTTATGGTTGGGTTCGTATGGGTCGGGGCAGGAAAGCGGGAAAACTAGCAGGCAAAGTGCGCCTAGGAGGGTACTTATGAATAGAATATATTTGGGCAATAATACATTGGATGGAACTGCTTGTCAAACTGCACGTGGTTCATCCATCAGCACGCGCACGGGGCTGAGTAAGGCTCTTGAATGCAGGGACGCCCTTGTGTTTATGACCTATCTGGCAGAATGTTTACCTGCGTCAGAACGACAAGACAGTCTTTTTCATTGCCCAGTTCGTCGAGCACGCCCAAGCGGGGCATGCCCTCGACAAAGCGGTTGTACAAACCAACAATCAGGTTGTATTCCCCAGGAGGGAGCCAGGACGGAATTTCGATCATGTGGCGGTCCTCGATGACTTCCCCTGGACGCCAGGTGTACGTTGGTCGAGAGTCGTTGGCGGGGTATCCATCGTGTTGGGTGCGTGCTTCAAGGCGTTGCACGTGGGTGAATACCGTGTACGATTCGCTGATTGGGTTATCAGCACGCCAAAAGAGGGTTAATTGAAGCGTATCCCCATGGTGAAAGGTCAAGCGGTTGACACGCGCCTCAAGCAGGGTAATGCCATGCCGCCAGCGAGCGTTGACCAGCATGACAACGTTGGATTCCCAGACAAACTTGGCCGCCGGAGATAATTGGATGTGGCGCAAGCCAACACCATGGAAGGAGGGCACGCGCAATTCCGTGCCCTGCCTGAGCAAGAGATCGGACACGAAATGGTGCGGATCTACTACATGATCCTGCCAGAGCAACAGCCACACTCCGCTTTTCCCCGTGGTGATAGCACTTAGCTGTTCAATGACTTGGAGGGTTACCATGTGGTCCACCCGCAGCAGTGGGTCATCAGGGATAGGGTAGCGCTCACAGCCTGGGCAGTAGTAATCGAAGACGGGGAACATGTGCCCAGAGATGAGTAGGACTGCCTCGTCCGGCTTGCGGTGCTCGCGGATATAGGAGACGGCTCCACGAAAATCTGGTCGGCGCATGGCAGAGTTGAAGAAAAGGTTGTAGGCAGCGTAGCCAGAGGTTGCCAATACGAAGCAGATGGCTGTGAATGCCACCAATAGGCTAATTGCTTGCCTTATAACTGTTGCAGCGCTTGATGCTGACCCCCTGAGTTCTGAAGCGCTTACTACAAACTTGCTTGCTGCAAACTGAACGAGAGTGGTGCTGAGGAGCAAGAGGAATGCAGGCGAGAGGAGCATGGAATGGCGTGGGCTGATGCGCGGCTTGTGCGAGTAGAGGAAAGCAATCAGCAGGGCAGGCACGATCAAGTACATCCAGAGGAAAAGTAGCGTGTGTCTCGCACCAGATTTGGTCTGTGCTTGACGGAGTTGTGGCGCACTTATGAGTAGCAAAACGAGGTAGCCGATGGTCACAGGCCAGGCGAGATGCTCCGGCGTGGTCTCGCCAACGCTGAGACTGATGAGGACACGACGCAAGGCGGCCAAGAAGGGCATGCTCGCTGCCCAGTAACCGGTGTCGTACAGGTAGCGGTTGACGAGGACCGAGACCCAAGGGCTGTAACCCGCCATCCCCAAAAGCAGGACCGCTAGCCCTTCTTGCAAGTAGGAGGGGGGATATCCAACCGACAGCCACCACACGCCAAAATAGAGAGCGTGTGCAACGAGGACAAGCAAAGCGAAGTAATGGACATAGGCTGCTGCCAGCGATGTGAGCAAGTAGGCACCCCATAAAAAGATGCGCTGCTTTCGAGGGCAAGGTATTGCGGTAATGCGCAGGAGCAGGTAGCTCGCAAGGAGGGTCAGGAATGTAGCGAGGGTGTACATGCGCGTTTCACGGGAATAATAGAGCCCCAGTGGGGAAAAGGTAGCAAGGAAGGCAGCAGTCAGGCCAACTGTCTGTCCCAGGATGCGCTTGCCCATGACATAGATGAGTGGCAAAGTGGCAATAGCGCACAGAGCGGAGAATGTGCGCACAGCGAATGCGTGATCACCGCATAGGCGAATCCAAAGGTGAAGCAACAGGTAATATAGGGGTGGGTGCACATCTTGGGCTGTCCAGGCAATAGCTTCGGCCCAAGATGCTTTGGCTAAAGCAACGCTAAAACCCTCATCGTACCACAGGCTCTGGCTGTCCAGTTGATAAAAGCGCAAGACAGCAGCCAGAAATATGATGGCTACGAGCAACTGGTGATCGCGGCGTGGTTTTGCAAGATGGTTTGCGGTATGCATTTCATACACTTTTAGCGCTGAAGCGCTTGCTAAAAACTAGACACAATGAAATTGTAGCGGAGTACATGGTTGTTGTCAAAGTGAAGAGGTGTGCAGTAGGTGAGCAAGTGCGGCGCTTAGCATTTCGCTTCATTCGAACGAGTTCGTAGTACGTACTTCAGTGCGTTCAGTGAGCGCTGAAGCGCTCACTACGAACAAGTGATGTGAATTTTGGCATTGTGCACAGTTACTGTCAAAACTCGGGTGCGCTTGCGCCAACAGATCGTTACCAGGTGGTACAGGCGATTTTGACAAAAGGGGGTGCTCCTGTGGTAAAAGAATTGTGGAAACAACTGCACCAGGAGGAGCACCGCCTATGGCCGATCTGGC